>NZ_JDWE01000040.1:0-41306 GCF_000685765.2 Frankia sp. BMG5.23 | reverse complement strand
TCTGACGGATCTTCCGTCGTTGATCGGGGCGGTGGAGATCTCGCAGCCGGACGAGGTGTACAACCTGGGGGCGATCTCGTTCGTGGGGTTGTCGTGGAAGCAGGCGGAGCTGACCGGGGAGACGACGGGGATGGGGGTGCTGCGGGTTCTGGAGGCNTTGCGGATCGCGGGTGGTAACGACATGTCGGGGGTGCGGTTCTATCAGGCGTCGTCGTCGGAGATGTTCGGGAAGGTGCGGGAGACGCCGCAGCGGGAGTCGACGCCGTTTCATCCGCGGTCGCCGTACGGGGTGGCGAAGACGTTTGGTCACTATCTGACGGTGAATTATCGGGAGTCGTACGGGGCGTTCGCGTGTTCGGGGTTGTTGTTTAATCACGAGTCGCCGCGGCGGGGGATCGAGTTCGTGACCCGGAAGATCTCGCGGGCGGTGGCGCGGATTTCGTTGGGGTTGCAGGACTCGTTGTCGTTGGGGAATCTGGAGTCGCGGCGGGACTGGGGTTTCGCGGGGGATTACGTGGAGGCGATGTGGCGGATGCTGCAGCAGGACGCGCCGGACGATTATGTGGTGGCGACCGGGGAGACGCACAGTATCCGGGAGTTGTTGGATGTGGCGTTCGGGCGGGTGGGGATCTCGGACTGGTCGGGGTTCGTGCGGCAGGATCCCCGGTTTTTCCGGCCGGCTGAGGTGGATGTGCTGGTGGGGGATTCGTCGAAGGCGCGGGAGGTGTTGGGGTGGAAGCCGCGGGTGGGGTTCGAGGAGTTGGTGGCGATGATGGTGGACGCCGACGTCGCCACCGAGACGGAATCGGCCGCGCGCGACGGGCTCGCGGCCCCCGCCGGGCGGGCTGGGGCGGCCCGTCCCGCCGGGCCTACCGTCGTCGACCAGCCGCGCGGCGGATCGGATCGTTCCGGGGTCCGCTCGTGACCGGCGTACCTGCGGGTGGTGAGCCCGTCGCCGGTGTACCGGTGGATGGTCTGCCCGCGCCGCGGGCTCCACTCGCGGCCGCGCGCCGCCGGTCCGGACCGGTCCCGATGCTCGCCGAGTCCGGGCTCGCGCCGAGGCCGCACGCGGTGGTCGTGGCCGGGGCGCGGCCGAACTTCATCAAGATCAAGCCGATTCTGGACGCCCTCGACGCGGAGGGTTTCCGGACCACGCTCGTGCACACCGGACAGCACTATGACGAGGCGATGAGCGAGGTGTTCTTCGCCGATCTCGGGCTGCGCCCCCCTGACCATCACCTCGCGGCCGGATCGGGCTCCCACGCCGTGCAGACGGCCGCGGTCATGACGTCGTTCGAGCCGTTGCTCGACCGGCTTGCCCCGGAGATCGTCGTCGTGGTCGGCGATGTCAACTCAACTCTGGCCTGTGCGCTCGTCGCGGCGAAGGCGGGCGTGCCCGTTGCCCACGTGGAGGCGGGACTGCGTAGCGGTGACCGGTCCATGCCCGAGGAGATCAACCGTGTTGTCACCGACCACGTGTGCGACCAGCTGTTCGCGACCTCACCGGACGCGGTGGAGCATCTGTACCGGGAGGGCCTGCCCCCCCGGGCGGTCCATCTCGTCGGCAACGTCATGGTGGACACCCTCCTGGCGTGCCGGGACGAGGCGCTGGGCCGGCCGACGCTGACCGAGCTCGGCCTGCACCCGGGCGGGTACGGCCTGGTGACCATGCACCGGCCCGCCAACGTCGACGATCCGGACGTGCTCGCCGGGCTGCTCGGGGCGCTCGGGGAGATCGCGGTGCGCTGCCCGCTGGTCTTCCCGGCGCATCCCCGTACGGCGGCGCGGCTGGCCGGGATGCTCCCTCCGGGGGTTCGGCTGCTCGGACCCGTGGGCTATCTCGACTCCCTGGCGTTGCAGGCCGGGGCGCGTCTCGTGCTCACCGATTCCGGCGGCGTGCAGGAGGAGTCCACCGTGCTGGGAGTACCATGCCTGACGCTCCGTGACTCGACGGAACGTCCATTGACTGTTACCGAGGGTACCAACCGGGTGGTGGGTCGGGACCGGAGGGTGGTGGTCACGGCCGCGTTCGACACCCTGGAGCGGCCGCCTGCGCCCCGGCGTCCGGCCTTGTGGGACGGCCACGCCGCCCGCCGCATCGCGCGAATTCTGGCCCGGGTGGTCGCCCCCCCGCCGGAACCGGGCCGTCCGGGCGCACCGGATCCGGCGATCCGTCCGCCGACCCAGGACACAGCTAGCCACCTACCTCTCTCTATGTAAACAATCTGACACACTATGTGTATGACTTCGAAGAAGCTGGTGGTCGTCGGGCAGGGATACGTCGGTCTCCCGCTCGCGATGCGGGCGGTCGATGTGGGTTGGCGGGTCGTCGGGGTGGACGTGGACGAGAGCCGTGTCGCCCGGCTGGCCGCCGCGCGGTCCTACGTCGAGGACATCCCCGACAGGCAGCTCGTGGCAGCGTTGGGGTCGGGCCGGTACGAGCCGACGTCGGACTACGCCCGCGCCGCGGCGTTCGACGTCGCGGTGATCACTGTCCCTACCCCGTTGCGGGAGGGGGCTCCCGACCTGTCCTACATCGTGGGCGCGGCGCGCAGCCTCGCGCCGCTGGTCCGGCCGGGCGTGACCGTGATCCTGGAGTCGACGACCTATCCGGGGACGACCGAGGAGCTGTTCGCCCCGCTGCTCACCGAGGGTTCCGGTCTGCACCCTGGTATCGACTTCCATCTCGGCTACTCGCCGGAGCGGATCGATCCGGGTAACCGGGTGTGGAACCTGGTGAACACCCCCAAGGTCGTCTCCGGGGTGCACGAGGACTCCCTGGCGGCCGTGAGCGCCTTCTACGACACCGTGGTCGAGCGGAC
This sequence comes from Frankia sp. BMG5.23, assembly GCF_000685765.2. NCBI lineage: Bacteria > Bacillati > Actinomycetota > Actinomycetes > Frankiales > Frankiaceae > Frankia > Frankia sp. BMG5.23. The sequence goes on along the minus strand of NZ_JDWE01000040.1, from coordinate 38,484 downwards.
GGTTCCGGTCGGCTCGACCCGGACCGCCGAACTCACCAAACTGCTGGAGAACACCTTCCGGCATGTCAACATCGCGCTGGTGAACGAACTGGCGATGTTCGCGCACGAACTCGGCGTCGACGTGTGGGAGGCGATCGACGCGGCCTCCACCAAGCCGTTCGGGTATCTGCGGTTCACTCCCGGCCCGGGGGTCGGCGGCCACTGCCTGCCCATCGACCCGTCGTACCTGTCCTGGCGGGTGCGCCGCAGCCTCGGCCGCAGCTTCCGATTCGTCGAGCTCGCCAACGACATCAACGACCACATGCCTGACCACGTGGTGCGGCGGGTCACCGAGATGCTCAACACCCGGCGACGGTCGGTCGCGGGCAGCCGCATCCTGCTGCTGGGACTCGCCTACAAGAAGAACACCGGGGATGCGCGCGAGTCGCCCGCGACGCGGGTGGCCACCCTGCTCGCCGACCTCGGTGCCCACGTGCGAGCGGCGGACCCGCACGTCGACGCGGCCCGGCTGCCGCCCCGGGTGACCCTGGTGGAGGTGGATGCGGGAGAGCTTGCGGCCGCGGATCTGGTGGTGCTCCTGGTCGACCACGACGCCTTCGACCGTGACCAGGTGGCACGGCATGCCTGTGCGGTCCTCGACACCCGGCACTGGCTGCCCACGCACGACCGGGGCCGCCGGCCGGTGGCGGCAGGCGGGGGACACCCGCTGATACCGGCGCAGGTCGCGCGGCACGACGAGCTTGCGTTCGCCGTGGAACCCCTGTGACCCCCTCCCACCTTCTGACGCCATCCCACCCTCGCGGCGTCCCGCATCTTCCCGTATCTTCTCGTATCTTTATGTAGTTGAATGATAACTGAAAATTATCGTCATCGAGAGGGTGCGGGCGGAGGGGCGGGTGCCATGCGGGTCGTCGCCACCGACGCGTGGTTCCATCACCGGCCGAGTGGGTGGCGGCGCCGGGGCCCGATAACGGTGCTGAAGGTGCTGAACCGGATGGAGCGCTCCGGCATTCATCCGGGGGCCGTGAACCTGCTCCGCCGCCTCGACCAGGACGAGTTCCGGCTGTTGTTCGCGGTGACGTCCGGCGCGGCAGGAGCGTTCGACGGTGAGATCCGGGCGCTCGGCGGCGAGGTGTACCACTGCCGGGCCGACTGGCGCTTTCCATGGTCCTTCCTGAGGCTGCTGCGCCAGGTACGCCCGGACGTGGTGCAGGCGGAGGTGGTGCAGGCGGACGTGACGATCCTCTCCGGGGTGGTCCTCGCGCTGGCCCGGCTCGGGGGGGTTCGGCGCCGCGTCGCCTACCTCGCCGATGCCCCGGACCGGCACGGCGACAGCCTGGGCGGCCGGGTGCGGCGGATCGTCGGCCGGTTGCTGCTCGACCGGTTCGCCACCCATCTGGTCGCGGTGAGCGAGGCGGTGATGCGGGGTCTGTGGCGGGAGAACTGGCGGCTCGACTCCCGTTGCCGCGTCATCTACCACGGCGTCGAGCTGGAACCGGTCGGCGTCGCCATCGCGGCCCGCCGCCGCGCGGAGGAACTCGCCGAGGACGATCAGGAGCTTGTCACCATCGTCCACGTTGCCTGCCCGGATTCGGCGAAGAGCCGGGACCGGGCCGTGGAGATTCTCGCGGCGCTGCGGGGGCGGTCTGTGAACGCCCGGCTCCTCTTCGTGGGTCGTCAGGATGCCTCCGAGACGGCCCGGCTGGTCGCGCTGGCGTCTCGACGTGGCGTCGCTGACCACGTCGAGTTCATCGGCGAGGTTCTTGAGATCCCACGCCTGCTGGTCGCGGCCTCGCTGCTGCTGGTCACCTCCCGCCACGAGGGCCTGACCGGCATCGTGCTCGAGGCCTGCGCGGTCGGGACGCCCGTGCTCTGCGCGGACCTGCCCGGGGTCGACGAGATCGCCCGGCTGCTCCCCGGCGTGACGATCCTGCCGCTGCGTATCTCCGACGCGGTCTGGGCCGACACCGCCGAGATGCTCACCGCCGTTCCCCCGACCATTGATCAGCGCCGGGAGGCGATGCGTCTGCTGCGCCGGTCCCCGTTCACGATGGAGCACTGGCAACGCGACATCACGGCGGTGTGGTGGTAGCCGGCGTCCCCGCCCGTCCGGGTACCGCCACCGTCCGGCCACGACCAGGAAGGACGACCGCCCACGATGAAGATAGTCACCTTGCTCGAGGCGGGGGACGGCCCGCGGTGGCCCGTCGCGCACGCCGTAGCCGAAAGGGAGAGCGGGGACCGCGTCATCGTCCTGATGCCCCCGCCTGACCACGTCGACAGTCCACTGGCCCGGGAGTTGACCGCGGGCGGCGTGGAGGTCGTCGCGAGCCCCGTGCCGCACCGGGGAGCGTCGATCCGCCGTCAGGCCGGTGGGATTCTCCGGCTGCGGGCGGAGCTGGCCGCGCTCGGGGCGGACGTCGTCCACTACCACCACTACGCCTCGGCGGTGGCCGCCCGCCTCGCCACCGTGGGCACCACGATCACCCGCGTGTACATGGTCGCGAACCCTCTGCACCTGGACCACCCGCTGATCCGGCCGGTCGAGCGGGTGCTCTGTCGGCTCGATCACCTGCTGATCGCGCCGACCTCCGACGTCCGGTGCCGCTACGCCGCGCTCGGCCAGCCGGTGCGCCGCCTGCGCACCGTGTCCTACGGCGTGGATCTGGACCGGTTCACGCCGGCGGACGACCGGGAGCGCCGGGGGGTCCGGACGGATCTCGATCTGCCCGAGAACGGGTTCGTGGCGGTGCGGGTGGCGCACTTCCACCCGCCCGGTCGTCTTGTCCATCCGGGCCGGGGGGTGGCGGGCCACGAGGTACTGCTGGCGGCCTGGTCGCGGTTCGTCGAGCTGGGCGGTCGCGGCACCCTGATCCTCGTTGACGGGGCTCCCGAGGGCGGGGAGGACGTCGCCGGTCGGCGCAACGAGGCCGCGGTCCGTTACCGCGAGCGGGTCCGGGTCTGGGCCGGGGCGCTTCCCGGCGCGGCGGCGGTGCGCTGGGTGCACGGTGTCCGCGACGTGCGGCCGTACTACGCCGCCGCCGATGTGAACGTGGTGTCCTCCTGGGTGGAGGACTACGGCGCCATCGGGGTGGCGTCGGCCTGCGGGGTACCGACCGTGGCGACGCGGGTCGGGGCGATCAGCGAGCTGGTGGACGACGAGACCGGCTGGCTGGTGGCACCCGGCGACGCGGTGGCGGTGGCGGAGTGTCTCACCGACGCCGCGGCCGGCCGGCGGACACCCGCCGCGCGCGACCGAGGCTTCGCCGCGCGGGCACGGGCCGAGAAGCTGCTGGATCGCCGGTCGTTGAGCCAGGACGTCGTCGCTGCCCTGCACGAGGCCGTGCGCGGCGCGCGGTCGTGGCACGCGTGCTCCGGCCCGGGCCGGAGCGTGCCGGGATGCACCGGGGACCGAAAGAACGAGTTCACCCGCAGGTGGGGTGATTATTGCCGAACATTCCGCCGTTGTGGGCAGGGGCCGCCGGCAGCTTCCGCTACTGTTAGCAGTGTTAAGTAATTGCTGGAGTCGGGCGTGACGACCTTGTTCGGGAGGCCCTGGCGGTTCCCGCCGACCCGGAGGGTCGGCGGGGTCACAGCGTCGCGGGCGCGGTGCGAGACGCGCCGGAATGCCAGGATGGGACGGAGCTGGCCGAGGCAGGCAGGCGCCGGATGCGTGCCCACCCGGGGCCGTGGGTCCGGTGTCACCATGGTGCGGCCAGCCGGGCGGGGCCATGGGAGCGAGCCCCGCCGCTCGCGGGTGGCGGGCGGCGGGCGACGAGGAGGAGAACGATGGACACCTTCGGCAGTACCGGATCGCTCGTGGTGGGTGATCGCACCTACACGATCAGGCGGCTGGACGCGGTGCCCGGGGCCGATCGACTCCCCTACAGCCTCAAGGTGCTGTTGGAGAACCTTCTGCGTACCGAGGACGGCGCGAACATCACCGCGGACCACGTCCGGGCGCTGGCGAACTGGGATCCCTCGGCCGCCCCCAGCCAGGAGATCCAGTTCACGCCCGCCCGCGTCATCATGCAGGACTTCACCGGTGTGCCGTGTGTGGTGGACCTTGCCGCCATGCGGGAGGCGATGGCCGCCCTCGGCGGCGACCCATCGAAGATCAATCCGCTGGCCCCCGCCGAGCTCGTGATCGACCACTCGATCATCGCCGACCACTTCGGCCGGCCGGACGCGTTCGAGCTCAACGCGGCGCTGGAGTTCGGCCGCAACCGGGAGCGTTACCAGTTCCTGCGCTGGGGTCAGGAGGCGTTCGACAACTTCACCGTCGTCCCGCCGAACACCGGCATCGTGCACCAGGTCAACCTGGAGCACCTCGCCCGGGTCGTCTTCACGAAGCAGACGGCCGATGGGACGCTGGCCTACCCCGACACCCTCGTGGGCACGGACAGCCACACCACGATGATCAACGGTCTCGGCGTGCTCGGCTGGGGCGTCGGCGGCATCGAGGCCGAGGCCGCCATGCTCGGCCAGCCGGTGAGCATGCTTATCCCCACTGTGGTGGGCTTCAAGCTGACCGGCGAGCTGCCGACGGGCACCACCGCGACCGACATGGTGCTCGTCATTACCGAGATGCTGCGTCGGCACGGCGTCGTCGGCCGGTTCGTCGAGTTCTACGGCGACGGCGTGACGAACGTCCCGCTGGCGAACCGGGCGACCATCGGCAATATGAGCCCCGAGTACGGCTCCACCTGCGCGATCTTCCCGATCGACGCGGAGACACTGAACTACCTCAGGCTGACCGGCCGTCCCGCGGAGCTGGTGGCGTTGGTCGAGGCGTACGCCAAGGAGCAGGGCCTCTGGCACGACCCGAGCCGCGAGGCCGCTTACACGACCACCCTTGAGCTGGACCTGTCCACCGTCGAGCCGTCGCTTGCCGGGCCCAAGCGCCCGCAGGACCGGGTGCCGCTGGCGAGCGCGAAGCAGGCCTTCCGGGCGGCGTTGGTCGACTACGCCCAGCCCCTGGTGCTCACGAACGGCGGCGCGGACGAGGCGGATGCCGAGTCCTTCCCGGCCTCCGACCCGGCGGCCGCATTCGCCGACAAGCCCTCCGACGCCCCGATCTCGGTGAACGCCGTGGTCGGGGACGTCGCCGCCCGCCCGTCCAACCCGACGGCGGTCACCCTCGCCGACGGCACGGGCGTCGAGATCGACCACGGCGCCGTCGCCGTCGCGGCCATCACCTCCTGCACCAACACGTCCAACCCGCAGGTCATGATCGGCGCTGCCCTGCTGGCCCGCAACGCCGTCGAGAAGGGGCTCACCCGCAAGCCGTGGGTGAAGACCACCCTCGCGCCGGGCTCGAAGGTGGTCATGGACTACTACGAGCGGGCGGGGCTCGTGCCCTACCTGGACAAGGTCGGCTTCAACCTGGTCGGGTTCGGCTGCACCACCTGCATCGGTAACTCCGGGCCGCTGCCGGAGGAGATCAGTGCCGCGGTGAACGACGCGGACCTGGCGGTGGTCAGCGTGCTGTCGGGCAACCGCAACTTCGAGGGCCGGATCAACCCCGACATCAAGATGAACTACCTGGCGTCCCCGCCGCTGGTGGTCGCCTACGCGCTGGCCGGCACCATGGACATCAACCTCGACACCGACCCGCTGGGCACCGGCACCGGCGGGGAGCCCGTCTACCTGCGTGACATCTGGCCGAGCGAGGCCGAGGTCGCCGCGGTCGTCGGCGACGCCATCCAGTCCGAGATGTACGAGTCCGACTACGCCGACCTGTCCGGTGACGAGCGCTGGCGTTCGCTGCCGCTCGGTGATGGCGGGGAGGTGTCGCGGACGTTCGCCTGGGCGCCCGACTCCACCTACGTCCGGCACCCTCCGTACTTCGAGGGGATGGCGGCGAAGCCGGAGGCCCGGACCGACATCATCGACGCCCGGGTGCTGGCGGTGCTCGGCGACTCGGTCACCACCGACCACATCTCCCCGGCTGGTTCGATCAAGAAGGACTCGCCTGCCGGCCGCTACCTCACCGAGCACGGGGTCGCGCCCGCCGACTTCAACTCCTACGGGTCGCGGCGCGGCAACCACGAGGTGATGATCCGCGGCACGTTCGCCAACATCCGGTTGCGCAACCGGCTGGCGCCGGGCACCGAGGGCGGCGTCACCCGGCACCTGCCAGACGGCGAGCAGCTGGCCATCTACGACGCCGCGCAGAAATACGCCGCCGAGGGTGTGCCGCTGGTGATCCTGGCTGGTAAGGAGTACGGCTCGGGTTCCTCCCGGGACTGGGCGGCGAAGGGTACCTCGCTGCTCGGCGTGCGGGCGGTCATCGCCGAGTCCTACGAGCGCATCCACCGGTCGAATCTGATCGGTATGGGCGTGCTGCCGCTGCAGTTCCCCGCCGGCGAGTCGGTGGAGTCGCTCGGCCTGACCGGGGAGGAGACGTTCACCATCACGGGCCTCGCCGAGGTGGACGAGAGGACCCCGCCCATCACGGTACGTGCCGGCGACAAGACCTTCGAGGCGGTCGTGCGGATCGACACCCCCGGCGAGGCGGAGTACTACCGCCACGGCGGGATCCTGCTGTACGTCCTGCGCTCGTTGCTGTAGCCCACGACCGATGATCCGGGGCCGGCGGGTTCGCTCCCTGCCGGCCCCGCCCGCCGGTCCGCATGCCGCGCGCCCCCGTTCCCGTTTCCCGGACTGAGAAGCGACACGCCGTCAGCGGTATCAGTTGGGGAGGAACACCGTCATGCCCGGACAGTGGGACGCCACCGTCAAGTCGGTCTACGCCGTCGACAGTGGTACCTCGGGATCCGCTCCCGCGGCGGTCTCAGTCGGGCGCTCGTCGCAGCCGGAATCGACGACGTCGTGCCCTGGCCGTGAGCGGGGCCGGTGGTGGGCTCGCCCGGTCGGGGACCTCAGTCGCGGTCGGCGGGGGGATCCTCGGCGAGCAGGGCGGTCAGCGCCGGGAACAGGGCCGGCGGGGCGGCGACGGTGAGATCTTCGCCCGCCGGGCGGCCGTGCAGCCCACCGACCCGCAGCCCGGCCTCCACCGCCACCAGGCCGCCGGCGGCCTGGTCCCAGGGCTTCAGCCCACGCTCGTAGTAGGCGTCGACGAGGCCGCCGGCCGCCGCGCACAGGTCCAGCGAGGCCGCACCCATCCGACGGAGGTCGCGCACCCGGGGCACCACCCGGCTGGCGACAGCGGCCTGCGCGGCCCGGCGGGACGCCGTGTAGCCGAAACCCGTTGCGACGAGGGCGCCGGCCAGCGTCGTCACCGTGGAGCCGGTCAGCGGTTCCCCGTCCCGGTACGATCCGCCGCCCCGCGTGGCGGTGTAGGTCGCGCCCAGCGCCGGGGCGTGCACAACCCCGGCGACGACCTCCCCGTCGACCTCGGCGGCGATCGAGACCGCCCAGTTGGGCAGCCGGTAGAGGAAGTTCACCGTCCCGTCGAGCGGGTCGACGATCCAGCGCACCCCGGTCGTGCCGGCGGAGTCCGAACCCTCCTCGCCGAGCAGTCCGTCGCCGGGGCGCAGTTCGGCGAGCCGCCGGGCGACGAGCGCCTCGGAGGCGCGGTCGAGAGCGGTCACGACGTCGGTGGGAGACGACTTCGTCGTCTCCGCGGCCACGGTGCCCTCCCGGCCCCGCGCGAGCAGGTCACCCGCCGCACGGGCGATCGTCAGCGCAATGGCGAGCAGTTCGTCCGGGTCTGGCAGGTCGCTCATCGTCCGGCGCTCCAGGGATCGGCACGAAGTGGGGATCGGCACGGGAGTACGGTCCGTTCAACGGTTCATCCTGCCAAGACGGCCGGTCGTGTACTCCCCATGGAACGTGAGAGGTGTCACGTCCGTCGACCTCTTCCGCTTCCCGTTTCCGTTCCGTTCCGGCTCCGGCTCCGGCCCAGGGGCGCCTGCCCGGGCCGGAACCTCGCCGGTCCGCCGACCGGGGGACCTCGGCGGTCGATGACCACGATCGAGGCGCCCGTAGGATCGTTACTTGTGGTTGCGACAGACGGTACGGAACGGTCCACCCGCGCGGTCCCGGCGAAGCCGAGCCTGGACGGCATCGAGGCGCGCTGGTCGACGGTATGGCAGGACGAGGGCACCTACGCGTTCGACCGGACGGTCGACCGCGGGCAGGTCTACTCCATCGACACCCCGCCGCCGACCGTCAGCGGTTCCCTGCACGTGGGGCACGTCTTCTCGTACACCCACACCGACCTGATCGCCCGCTACCAGCGGATGCGGGGTCGCGAGGTCTTCTACCCGATGGGCTTCGACGACAACGGGCTGCCGACCGAGCGCCGGGTCCAGAACTACTTCGCTGTCCGCTGCGAGCCGTCGCTGCCCTACGACCCGGGTTTCACTCCGCCGGACAAGCCCGGCAAGGAGCAGGTCCCGATCTCGCGACGCAACTTCGTCGAGCTCTGCGAGCGGCTGACCCTGGAGGACGAGAAGGGCTTCGAGCAGCTCTGGCGCAGGCTGGGGCTCTCCGTCGACTGGTCGTACACCTACGCGACGATCGACGCCCGGTCGCGGACCGTTGCGCAGCGGGCCTTTCTGCGCAACCTCGCTCGGGGGGAGGCCTATCTTGCCGAGGCCCCGACGCTGTGGGACGTCACCTTCCGTACCGCGGTGGCCCAGGCCGAGCTGGAGGACCGGGACCGCCCCGGCGCGTACCACAGCCTGGCCTTCCCCCGGTCGGGCGTCTCCGCCCCGAGCAGCGGGCTGGACCCGGCGGGCTCCGGGGATCTGGCGGGCTCCGGGGATCTGGCGGACCCGATTGTCATCGAGACGACCCGTCCCGAGCTGCTGCCCGCCTGCGTCGCCCTGGTCGCCCATCCGGACGACCCGCGTTACCAGTCGTTGTTCGGCGCCACGGTGCGGACCCCGCTGTTCGACGTTGAGGTCCCGGTGGTCGCGCACCGGTTGGCCGACCCCGAAAAGGGATCCGGCATCGCGATGATCTGCACCTTCGGCGACCTCACCGACGTGACGTGGTGGCGCGAGCTGCGGCTGCCGGCGCGTGCGGTGATCGGCCGTGACGGCCGGTTCATCCCGGACCCACCGGGCGCCGTCACCTCCGCGGCCGGCCGGGAGCGGTACGCCGAGCTCGCCGGAAAGACCGTGCACAGCGCCCGGGCGCGGATCGTCGAACTGCTCGCCGGGTCCGGCGCGCTGCTCGGCGATCCGCGGCCGATCACCCATCCGGTCAAGTTCTACGAGAAGGGCGACCGGCCGCTGGAGATCGTGACGACCCGCCAGTGGTACCTCCGCAACGGCGGGCGGGACGAGCCGCTGCGGGCCGCGCTGCGTGGACGCGGCCAGGAGCTGCGCTGGTACCCGGACTACATGAAGGTCCGCTACGAGAACTGGGTCGACGGCCTCAACGGCGACTGGCTGATCAGCCGGCAGCGGTTCTTCGGCGTGCCGTTCCCGGTGTGGTACCCGCTGGACGCCGCCGGTGCGCCGCGGTATGACGCGCCGATCGTGCCCGACGAGGCCTCGCTGCCGGTCGACCCGTCCAGCGACGTCCCGCCCGGGTACGCCGCCGAGCAGCGGGGCGTGCCCGGCGGGTTTGCCGCCGACCCCGACGTGATGGACACCTGGGCGACGTCTTCGCTCACCCCACTGATCGCCAGCGGCTGGGAGCACGATACCGATCTGTTCTCCCGGGTCTTCCCGATGGACCTGCGTCCGCAGGCGCACGAGATCATCCGGACCTGGTTGTTCTCGACGGTGGTGCGCACCCACGCCGAGTTCGACGTGCTGCCCTGGTCGAACGCGGCGATCTCCGGTTGGATCCTCGACCCGGACCGTAAGAAGATGTCGAAGTCCAAGGGCAACGTGGTGACCCCGATGGGCCTGCTCGAGGAGCATGGGTCGGACGCGGTCCGTTATTGGGCGGCGTCCGGGCGGCCGGGTACCGACACCGCCTTCGATGTCGGCCAGATGAAGAACGGCCGCCGGCTCGCCATCAAGATCCTCAACGCCAGCCGGTTCGCGCTCGGTCTTGCCGTGACCCCCGACGCCGGGGTCTCCGACGCCGAGGTCTCCGACGCCGGGGCGGCCCCCGCCCCGGCCAGTGAACCGCTGGACCGTGCCCTGCTGGCCGCCTTGGCCGACGTGGTCGACGCCGCCACCGCGGCCTTCGACGGCTACGACTACGCCCGGGCCCTCGAGGTCACCGAGTCGTTCTTCTGGCGGTTCTGTGACGACTACGTCGAGCTTGTGAAGGGCCGGGCGTACGGCTCCTCCGGGGCGGCGGGCGCGGCCTCCGCGCACACCACGCTCTCGGTGGCCCTGTCAGCGCTGCTCCGGCTGTTCGCCCCGGTCCTGCCGTTCGTCACCGAGGAGGTCTGGTCCTGGTGGCGTCCCGGTTCGGTGCACCGGGCGAGCTGGCCGGACGCCGCCGAGATCCGCAAGCTCGCCGAGGGCGCCCGCGTGGAGCTCCTCGGTGCCGTCGGGGCGGCGCTGTCCGGTGTCCGCCGGGCCAAGTCCGAGGCGAAGGTGTCGCAGAAGGCCGAGGTCGCGAGCGTCCGGATCAGCGGCGAGGCCGACCTCGTCGCCCTCGTCGAGTCGGTGGCCGCGGACCTGCGCAGCGCCGGCAGCATCCGGGAGCTCACGCTGAGCCCGACCGGCGGCGAGATCGCCGTCGCCGTCGAACTGGCCTGAACACCGGGCACAGCCGGGATCAGATGCCGGCAAGACGCCTGGCCGAGGGCCGCAGATACACGAACCAGGTCACCACGAAGCACAGCGCGTAGAAGGCGATGAAGGAGATGTACGCCGCGTTGCCGGTCCGGTAGCTCAGGAACGACTGCCGGAAGGCCAGGTTCACCAGCACCCCGCCGAACGCGCCGATCGCGCCGGCCAGGCCGATGAGGGCTCCGGACAGCCGCCGGGCCGAGTGCTGCGCCGCGACCGGGTCGCCACCGGCGTCGATGCTGGCCTGGGCCTTCGCCCGGAAGATCGCCGGGATCATCTTGTACGTCGACCCGTTCCCGACGCCACTGAAGACGAACAGCGCGATGAACCCGACCAGGAACAGAGGAAGCGACTCCGTCAGCGAGGCGACGAGCACGATCGCGGCCGCGGCCGCCATCGCCACGAAGTTGACGAAGGTGACCTTCGCTCCGCCGACGCGGTCCGCCAGGATGCCGCCGGCCGGGCGGATCAGCGAGCCGAGCAGCGGACCGAGGAAGGTCAGGTAGGCGGCCTTGATCGGGGTGCTGAACTGGTCGTGGAACTGCACCTGGAGCACCTGGCCGAACGCGAAGCCGAACCCGATGAACGACCCGAACGTGCCGATGTAGAGCAGCGACATCACCCAGGTGTGACCGTCACGGGCGACGTCGCGCATCGCCCCCCGGTCGTTCTTCGCGCTCGACAGGTTGTCCATGAACAGCGCCGCGCCGAGCGTCACCAGGACGATCAGCGGGATGTAGACGGCAAGGACGACCCGGGGGTGGTCCTTGCCGGCGGTGGCGAGGACGAGCAGGCCGACAAGCTGGATCGCGGCCACCCCCAGGTTTCCGCCGCCGGCGTTCAGCCCCAGGGCCCAGCCCTTCAGCCGCTCCGGGTAGTAGGCGTTGATGTTGGTCATCGAGGAGGCGAAGTTACCGCCTCCGACCCCCGCGACCGCGGCGACGATCAGCAGGGTGGGGTAGGAGACGCCGGGGGAGAGAACGACGGCCGCGAGGATCGTCGGCACGAGGAGCAACGCCGCGCTGAAGATGGTCCAGTTACGCCCCCCGAACCGGGCGACGGCGAAGGTGTAGGGGATCCGCAGCGCACTGCCGACGAGCGCGGGCAGCGAGGTCAACAGGAACTTGCCGGCCGGGTCGATGTGGTAGGCCGGTCCGAGGAACAGGACCGTCACCGCCCACAGCGACCAGATCGAGAACCCGATGTGCTCGGCCAGGATCGAGAAGATCAGGTTTCGGCGGGCGATGCGGGAACCGCCGTTGTTCCAGAAGGTGCGGTCCTCGGGCCGCCAGTCGTCGATCCAGTGGCCGCGTCGGGACGGACCGGTCACGGTGCCGGTAGTCGGGACGCCTTCCAGCGTGGCGCTCATAGATGATCCTCCGAGGTGCGGGTGATGCCACGACGGTAGGAACGCGCCGTTACGTGGCGCGGCGTCGGCTGTGACACTCTCTGAGACATCCGCTCACCTGGGTGGGGACCCAACGGTGAGACCTCGGGCGCACCGGCCGTCGGGCCGTCGGCGGACCCGCCGGGAGGGCTGGGCGAGGCGTGGGTGGCCCGGCGGTCGACCGGTCAGTCGATCCGGCGTAGCTGCTCGCGGTAGTGCTTGCCGTTCGCCACGTAGATCGCGGCCCCGGCGGCGAGGGCACCCGGGGCGACGGAGTCCGGCAGGATCTTCGCCGGCACGCCGAGCGCCCTCGCGCCCGGCGGCACGACCGTGCCGCCCACGACGACCGCGCCCGCGCCGACCAGCGCGCCCCGGCCGATCCGGACCCGGTGGAGTACCACCGAACCGGAACCGACCAGGGCGCCGTCCTCGACGACACAACCCTCCAGGTGAGCCAGATGCCCGACGGTGCAGTCGTCGCCCACTACCGTGGTGAGCTCCTCGGTGGCGTGGATCACCGTGCCGTCCTGGATGGACGTGCGGGCACCGATCTCGATCGTCCCGTAGTCGCCACGCAGCACCGCGCCCGGCCACACCGTGGACTCGGGCCCGATCGTCACCGTGCCGATGACCGTCGCGTCCGGATGGACGTAGGCCGTGGGATCGATGGTGGGGACGGCGTCCCCCAGGGCGTACACGGCCATCCGAGCCTCCCGCTGATCGCGACGCCGCCGATCCGGACGGCGCACCGGTTGATCCCATCGTGCCTGGAAAGGAGCAGCCGGGTACCCCGGAGAGCGGCTCGTGGTCGGTGCTCGTCGGTCACGCGTTCAGTCCTCGGATGCCGTCCGCTCCTCGGAGAAGGAGGTCTTCGGGTGGAGCATGCCGGGCGGCGGTGAACCCGTCGCCCGGGCCCATCCGCGCGCGGCCGCGCGCTCGGCCGCCAACCGGCCGATCCCGATCGCGAGACCCGAGATCGCCGCCCAGGCGACGGCCTCCGTCCAGGCGGTGTCCGGGTCCGCCGGGTTGGCCGGCGGGTCGGACTTGCGTACCTTGCGGTACAGGGCGTTCACGACTCGGCTCGCGGCCATGCCCGCGAGCGCGGTCGCCCCTCCGCCGACGATCTTCCATCCCAGCTTTGACGCTGCTTTCGCCACCCCACACCTCTCGTTCCTCGGCGAGGACCATGTCGGTCCGCCCGCCCCCTGCTTACCCCGACCGGCCTGCTTGGCCCCTCGGATCGTCTTGGCCTCTCGGATCATCTGCTATCCGATCACGCCGGGATACGCCCGCCGGAGTCCGGGGCTTGCTGCGGCCCGTCGGACCGGCAGGCCGATGGCGGGACGAGGGCCATGGCCTAGCGTGGGGGTCACGCCCGGACCGGGCACCCTCGACCAGGAGAGCCATGACCGCCACCGATCCGACGACGCCCACCGCCCCGCCCACCGCCCCGCCTCCCGCGTCCGCGGTGCCACTCGCCGTGCAGCCCGCGCCCGCCGTACCGGGTCGGGTGGAGATCCTCGTCCGCCGGTCGGACCGCGAGCTGGCGCTGCCGGCGTACGCCCAGCCGTCGGACGCGGGGGCGGACCTGGTGACGGCCCAGGACGTGACGCTCGGCCCGGGGGAGCGGGCGACGGTCGGAACCGGTCTGAGCATCGCCCTGCCGGCCGGGTACGCGGCGTTCGTCCATCCGCGCAGTGGCCTGGCCGCGCGGCACGGCCTGTCCGTGGTCAACGCCCCGGGAACGGTGGACGCCGGTTACCGTGGAGAAATCAAAGTCGTTCTGATCAATACCGACCGATCTGACACGATCATCCTGCATCGGGGCGACCGGATCGCCCAGCTGGTCGTGCAGCGCGTGGAGCACGCCGTGTTCCGGGAGGTCGATGAGCTGCCGGCCTCGGTGCGCGGAAGCGGCGGGTTCGGCTCCACGGGGGGTTTCGGGTCCGCCGGGGGGGCAGGAAAGGAGACCACCGGTGTTCGGACGAGGACGTAGGGAGTTCGACCGTCGCGGGGCCTCCGAGATGGACGTCCCCGAGAAGGTCACCTCGCGGGGCTCGTCGGAGCCCGATGGTCCCTACGACATCGCGCAGGCACCCGATGACGACGTGCATCGCCTCGATCTCGGGTCGTTGCGGATTCCGGCGCTCGACGGCATGCAGGTGCAGTTCCAGGTCGAGGAGTCGACCGGCAAGCCGCTGACGGTGCTGGTGACCGACGGGCGCAGCGCGATGGAGCTCTCCGTCTTCGCGGCGCCGAAGAGCCGGGGCCTGTGGGACGAGGTGCGGGCCGAGATCCTGGAGACCATTCAGGGGGGCGGTGGGTCGGAGGCGGACGGTCGCTACGGCCCCGAACTGCGGATGAGCTTGCCGACCGGGCGGCCGGGCGAGACCGTGCCGGGCCGGATGATCGGTGTGGACGGTCCGCGCTGGTTTCTGCGGGCGGTGGTGACTGGCGCGGCCGGACAGGATCCGGCGGCCGGCCCCCTCCTGGACGCCGCGTTGCGCAATCTGATCATTTCTCGTGGTGACGGCGCGATGCCGGTGCGGGATCCGTTGCCCCTGAGGCTGCCTAAAGAGATCACCGATCACCCCGATCACCCCGATGGTTCCGGCGGACCGGTCGCCTCGGCGACCAGCGGACGGCCCGAGATGCCCGTGCGCGGTGCGCGTATAGCCGAGATCCGCTGACCGCCCTGTGCCCGGGGTCCCCGCATTGCGCCGAAGGCGCCATGCGGGGCGGGCACATTGAGTACCGGTCATGCGTTGCATGAGACGTGTTGAACGTGCTGGACGTGCTCGAGCCGCAGTTGCTTGCGCCGAGTCGCCGGCGAGCCGGATCGGAGGAGCCGTGGGCGAGTCACGCGGCTGGTTGGGGCGCAAGCTCCACAGACTGACAGCAGGGACGAGCGAGCTCGACGCCGAGGACCTCCAGGCGGCCTCGGCGGCGGCGGGTGCCGCCCCGATGAGCGGCTGTCGTGACCGGGACGAGATCTGCGTCGCGGGTACCATCCAGGCCGTGACGGTACGTGCGCGGTCGGGTGCACCGGCCCTGGAGGTCGACATCTACGACGGTAGCGGCACCGTCACGTTGGTCTTCCTCGGCCGCCGGGACATCCCGGGCCTGCGGGCTGGCGCGTCGGTCAAGGCCTCCGGGCGCGTTACCGTGCAGGAGAACCGTCCGATCATCTTCAACCCGCGTTACGAACTACTCCCCGTTCCGTCGGCGAGCGCCTAGGTCGGCGGGTCCGCCCAACCCGACGGGATCCCAACCAGACATGCCACGTACGCCATCTCCCGACACGCCGCCGATGACGATGTCCGAGGCCATCGGCGGCCCACGGGGGATCATCGACAGCTCCGTGCCCACCGTGGCGTTCGTGACGGTGAACGCCGAGGCCGGACTGACCGCCGGCATCGCGGTCGCCATTGCCACGGCGGCCGCTCTGCTGGCGCTGCGCATCGTGCGCCGTGAGCCGACCCAGCAGACCTTCTCGGGGTTGTTCGCCGTGGCGGTCGCCGCATTCGTGGCCTCTCGTACCGGGAATGCGAAGGGGTTCTTCCTGCCCAGCATCGCGAAGAACGCGCTCTGGGGGGTGGTGGCCCTGCTGTCGATCGTCCTGCGCCGGCCGGTGGCGGGGTATCTCATGGCCGGTCTGGACAGCCGCTATGCGAGCTGGCAGCGGGTACCCTGCCAGCGGCGGGCCGCGGTGTGGGCGACGGTGGTCTGGATCGCTGTGTTCGGTGTGCGGTTCGTCGTGCAGGGGGTGCTCTACCTCGCCGACCAGCCCGGCTGGCTGGCCGCGGCCAACATCGCCCTGGGACTTCCGCTGTTCGGTGTCGCGGTGTTGGCCAGCTTCGCCATCGTCCGCCGGATCGCACCGCTGCCCCCCGCCGCCACCGACTCGACGGTCGTGGCCGGCGAGGTGCTGGCCGAGGACGCCCCGCGCGGCGAGCGGCGGCCTGCCGGCTGACCGCCTCCGCATCGCCAGCCTGTCGCGCGTCAGCCCGGCGCGCCCGCGCCTGCCGGCGCCTGACCGAGCAGCACAGCGAGCTTCTCCTCGGCCTCGGCATTTGTCGTGACCGCGAGAATCTCGTCGCCGTCTTCCAACGTGGCGTCGGGCGAGGGAACGACCGCCCGTCCGTCACGCAGGATCACCACCAAGGCGCTGTCCGCCGGCAGGGTGATCTCGCTGAGCCGCTGGCCGATCACCGGCGCGTTCTCGGCCAGCGTCAGCTCGACGAGGGATGCATCGCTCTGCCGGAACCGCATCAGCTGGACGAGGTCGCCGACGCTGACGGCCTCCTCGACCAGAGCCGTGATTAGGCGCGGCGCGGACACCGCCACGTCCACCCCCCACGACTCGGTGAACAGCCACTCGTTCTTGGGATGGTTGACCCGCGCCACTACCCGGGGCACGCCGAACTCGGTCTTCGCGAGCAACGAGACGACGAGGTTCACCTTGTCGTCCCCGGTGGCGGCCACCAGGACGGTGTACTCATTCAGCCCGGCCGCGTCGAGTTGGGACAGCTCGCAGGCGTCCGCGAGCAGCCACCGGGCCTCCGGTAGCGCGTCGGTCCGGATCTTCTGCGGATCCCGCTCGATGATGAGCACCTCGGAGCCGTTCTCCAGCAGTTCGGCGGCGATGGACCGGCCGACCTTGCCCGCCCCCGCGATCACCACCCGGCGCACGCTCATCGCTTCTCCTCTTCGCGCGGCATCGTCTACCCGGATCTACCCGGATCTGCCCAGATCTGCCCGGATCTACCCGGAGTCCTTGCCGTCCGGCCCGGTGCGCAGCACCGTGTCCGCCTCGGAGGCGTGCGCCTTCGTCACCGCCACGTGCACCACGTCACCGTCCTGGACGAGGGTGCGGGCATCGGGCAGGACACCCTCGCCGAACCGGGTCACGCAGGCCACCCGTACCCCGGCGGACTCCTCCAACTCCCGGATCCGGCGGCCCACCCAGGCGGGTCCGGGTGGGATAGCGGCCAGCAGCACCGAGCCCGACGGGTCGGACCACTGCGGCGTGACAGCGTCGGGTAGGAGCCGGTCGAGGATCTGGTCCCGGGTCCAGCGCACCGTGGCGACGGTGGGGATACCGAGCCGCTCGTAGACCTCGGCCCGGCGGGGATCGTAGATCCGCGCGACGACCCGCTCGACCCCGAACATCTCGCGGGCCACCCGGGCGGCGATGATGTTCGAATTGTCCCCGCTGGAGACGGCGGCGAACGCGGCGGCCTGCTCGATGCCCGCCTCGATGAGGGTGTCGCGGTCGAAGCCCATCCCGGTGACCCGCAGACCGGTAAAATCCTGCGGTAGCCGCCCAAACGCGGCGGGGTTCTGGTCGATGATTGCCACTGAGTGGCCGAACCGTTCGACGCTGCGGGCAAGCGCGGAGCCGACTCGGCCGCAGCCGAGGATCACGACGTGCACAAGGGTTGAGGGTAGTCCGATCCGGGCTGACCGGCGCAGGTCACGTGGCCGGATCTCCGGATACGGAGTATCTGTGTGCCACGTCACACTGATACTGAACTGCGTGGCTGGCGTCGGTAGCATCGCCGCGTGGCGCTCACGGACCGCCTCAAGCGCGGTTTCGTCGGTCGACCGATCGGGAGCGACCGGCTTGGGGAGACATTGCTCCCTAAACGCATCGCTTTGCCCGTCTTCGCGAGCGATGCCCTTTCCTCGGTGTCGTACGCGACCGAGGAGATCCTGCTTGTCCTGTCGCTGGGTGGGCTGGCCTTCTACCACATCTCGCCCTGGCTTGCTGGAGCCGTCGCCATCCTGATGCTGACGGTGGTGGCGTCCTACCGGCAGAACGTGCACGCCTACCCGAGCGGCGGCGGCGACTACGAGGTCGTCTCGGTCAACCTGGGCCCGCGGGCCGGCCTGCTGGTGGCCAGTTCCCTGCTGGTTGACTACGTCCTCACGGTCGCGGTGTCGGTGTCGGCCGGTGTCGCGAACCTGACGTCCGCTATCACCGGGCTCGCCGCGCACAAGGTGCTCCTCGCGGTCGTCATCGTCGTCCTACTGACGATAATGAACCTGCGTGGGGTGCGCGAGTCCGGCACGGCGTTCGCCATCCCGACCTACGGCTTCGTGCTCGGCATCTTCGTAATGATCGTCACCGGGCTGGTCCAGGCGGCCGTCGGTCATCCGCCGCGGGCCGAGAGTGCTGGGTACCAGGTGGTCGCCGAGCGTGACTACGCGGGATTCGCCCTGGTGTTCCTGGTGTTGCGGGCGTTCGCCTCGGGATGCACGGCGCTCACCGGGGTCGAGGCGATCAGTAACGGGGTGCCCGCGTTCCGGAAGCCCAAGAGCCGCAACGCCGCGACCACCCTGCTGATGCTGGGGCTTATCGCAGTCACGATGTTCGGCGGCGTCACCGCGCTGGCTCTGATCTCCGACGTGCATGTCGCTGAGCACACCGGGGACCTGATCGGCGCCAGTGGTGAGCAGCGGACCGTGATCGCCCAGGTCGCCGCCGCCGTCTTCGGGGACGGATCGCCCGGCTTCGGCTACATCGCCGTCGTCACCGCTCTCATCCTGATGCTGGCGGCGAACACCGCCTTCAACGGCTTCCCGGTGCTGGGTTCGATCCTCGCCCGCGACGGCTACCTGCCGCGTCAGCTATACACCCGCGGTGACCGACTGGCCTACTCCAACGGGATCGTGCTGCTCGCCGGCTTCGCGATCCTGCTGATCGTCGTGTTTGACGCGCAGGTCACCGCCCTGATCCAGCTCTACATCCTCGGGGTCTTCATCTCGTTCACCCTCAGCCAGACCGGGATGGTGCGGCACTGGGCACGCATCCTGCGCTCGGACGACCCGGCGGCGTCCGATCCGGCCGCCCGCCGGCGGATCCGCCGGTCTCAGGCGATCAACTTCTTCGGCGCCTGCCTCACCGGCACCGTGCTGATCCTCGTGCTGGTCACGAAGTTCACCCACGGTGCCTGGATCGTCTGTCTGGCTATCCCGATCATCTTTCTCGGGATGCGGGGGATCAGGGCTCACTACGACCGGGTCGCGGTCGAACTCACCCCGGAACCCGGGCCGCCGACCCTGCCCTCCCGGATCCACGCCGTCGTCCTCGTCAGTAAGATCCATGCCCCGACACTGCGGGCCCTGGCCTACGCCAAGGCGTCGCGGCCGCACAGCCTCGTCGCGGTCACGGTCGCCGTCGACCAGGCGGAGGCCGATCGGCTCCGCAAGGCGTGGACGGAGCGGGGGATCACCGTCGATCTCGTGGTGCTGGCCTCCCCCTACCGGGAGGTGACCCGCCCGGTGCTGGACTACGTCGCCCGGATCAGGCGGGAGAGCCCCCGCGACGTCGTCGCCGTCTACGTCCCGGAGTACGTCGTCGGTCACTGGTGGGAGCATCTCCTGCACAACCAGAGCGCGCTGCGGCTCAAGGCCCGGCTGCTCTTCCAGCCCAGCGTCATGGTCACCAGCGTGCCCTGGCAGCTCGCCTCGTCCAGGCTGGCCGAGCAGCGGTTCGAACGAACCGGGGCGGGCGCGGTGCGACAGGGCCGGGCCACGCTTCCCGGCCCGTTGGAGCGGAAGCGGTGAGTCGACAGCGTCGGCCCGCGCGATCGCGCGTCTTCGGGGGCACCGCACGGCAGGCCCGCGTGCCGGGGATCGCGGTCGGCTCGCTGCTCGACCTCGACGTCGGGCCGGTGGCCCACGGCGGCTTCTGCGTCGCCCGCTCGGGCGGTCGGGTGGTGTTCGTCCGCCATGCCCTGCCCGGCGAACGGATTCGTGCCCGAGTTACCGACGCCTCCCACGAGCGGTACTGGCGGGCGGACGCGGTCGCCGTCCTGACGCCCTCGCCGGACCGGGTGGTCGCGCCCTGCCCGCACGCCGGTCCAGGGTTGTGCGGGGGGTGCGACTGGCAGCATGCCGGCCTCGCGGCGCAGCGGCGCGGTAAGGCCGAGGTCGTGGCCGACGCCCTTCGGCGGTTCGGCGGCCTCGACGCCCGGGTCAGCCCCGCGCACGCCGGGTCCGGCCTAGGGACGGCGGCCGAGGCCGGACCCGGCGCCGAGCCGGCGCTGGAGGTGCTGGTCGAGGCGGTGCCCGTCGGCGGTCCGGAGCGGCTGACCGGATCCGACCGGCCCGGTGGCGCCGACGACGGACTGGCGTGGCGGACCCGGATGCGCTTCGCGGTGACGGCCGGCGGCGAGGTCGGGCTGCGGGCGAGCCGCTCGCACGAGGTGGTGGCGACGCCGGACTGCCGCATCGCCCACCCCCTCGTCCTCGCGGCGCTCGCCGGCCGGCGGTTTCCTGGGGCCGACGCCGTCGAGGTCGCGGCCAGCCCGGCGACCGGGCAGGTGGCCGTGGCGGTGCATCCCGCCGGTGCCGGGACGGTCGTCAACGACGAGCACGCCGGGACCGGCGAGGATCCCGGGGAGGTCGGAGCCCCCGGGGAGGTCGTCGAGGTGGTGGGGGGGCGGAGGTTCCGGCTCGGGCCGGAGGTGTTCTGGCAGGTCCATCCGGCGGCTCCCGGCGTGCTGGTGGACGCGGTCCGCGAGGCCCTGCGTCCCCGAGCCGGGGAGACCGCGCTCGACCTGTATGCCGGGACGGGCCTGTTCGCGGCGTTCCTCGCGGAGGATGTCGGCGCCGCTGGCCGCGTCATCGCGCTGGAGTCCGACGCCGCGTCGGTCGCGGCCGCGGCGAACAACCTCGCCGATCTGCCATGGGTCTCGCTGCGGGCGTTGCGGGTGACGCCGGCTACCGTTCGTGGGGTGGTCGGTACGGGCGGGCCGGCCGGCCGGGTCGATCTCGCGGTGCTCGACCCGCCGCGCACCGGGGCGGGCCCGGCGGTGGTGGCCGCGCTGCTCGCCCATCGCCCCCGCGCGGTCGCCTACGTCGCCTGCGATCCTGTCGCGCTGGGTCGGGACCTCGCCGCCGCGGCGGCCGCGGGCTACGACCTCGTCGTGTTGCGCGCCTTCGACCTGTTTCCGATGACCGCCCACGTCGAGTGCGTGGCACTGCTCGAGCCGCGCGGCGCGGACCGGAATCCGAACCTGGTGTGATTGCGTCGGTACCAGAAGTGTCGCCGGAAGGCCGTGGACTCCACTTCCGGCCGCTCCCGACACGACCTGGTCGTGCCGGCGTGTCGCCCGCGCGCCACGCCGACAGAGTGTGTGCATCCGCGTACTCGGATCCGGACCAATAGTGGACAACCGGGGAGGTGGATTCTACCGCGATCAGGCCTATTGCCTGACGGTCTACGAGGAACTCACATGTCGGGTGCCCGTCTGCAAGGGGCCAGACGGGCTGCGTAGACTTTGCCGGACCCGGACCGATCCCCTTTCGGGAGAGGGAGTTCACGCCGTGTCGCTTCTGTCCACGATCAGTAGTCCGCAGGACGTCAAGCGCCTCGACCACGAGGAGCTCGCCACCCTGGCGGCCGAGATCCGTGATTTCCTCATTCACGCAGTCGCGCGTACGGGAGGTCACCTCGGGCCGAATCTGGGGGCTGTCGAGCTGACGTTGGCAATACATCGTGTGTTTGATTCGCCATTCGACCGCATCCTTTGGGACACCGGCCATCAGTCCTATGTGCACAAGATTCTGACCGGCCGGGCGGACGATTTCTCCGGGCTGCGCCAGCGGGGTGGCCTTTCCGGCTACCCCAGCCGGGCCGAGTCCGAGCACGACATCATCGAGAATTCGCACGCCTCGACCGCCCTGTCCTACGCCGACGGGCTGTCGCGTGCCTACGCGCTGCGTGGTGAGGACCGGGCCGTCGTCGCCGTCGTCGGTGACGGCGCCCTGACCGGCGGGATGTGCTGGGAGGCGCTGAACAACATCGCCGCCGACGACCGGCCCGTCGTCATCGTCGTCAACGACAACGGCCGCTCCTACGCACCGACGATCGGCGGCCTCGCCGACCACCTCGCCGCGCTGCGGCTGGCGCCCGAGTACGAGCAGGTCCTCGACGTCGTCAAGCAGGTCCTCGGCCGCACCCCGCTGGTCGGCCCCCCGCTGTTCGACGCGCTGCACGGCATCAAGAAGGGCATCAAAGACGTCGTCCAGCCGCAGGGCATGTTCGAGGACCTCGGCCTGAAGTACGTCGGCCCGGTCGACGGCCACGACGTCGTCGCGGTCGAGTCGGCCCTGCGCCGGGCTCGGGATTTCGGCGGGCCCGTCATCGTCCACTGCGTGACCCGCAAGGGCTTCGGCTACCCGCCGGCGGAGCAGGACGACGCCGACAACTTCCACGGCGTCGGCATCATCGACCCGGCGACCGGCAAGCCGGTGTCGACGTCGAAGACCATCAGCTGGACGAGCATCTTCTCGGACGAGATCGTGCAGATCGGTTCCGAGCGGCCCGACGTCGTCACGCTGACCGCCGCGATGCTCCAGCCGGTTGGTCTCGGCGCCTTCGCCAAGGCCTACCCGGACCGGGTGTTCGACGTCGGTATCGCCGAGCAGCACGCCGTCACCTCGGCCGCCGGGCTCGCGATGGGTGGGCTCAAGCCCGTCGTGTGTCTCTACGCCACGTTCCTCAACCGCGCGTTCGACCAGGTCCTGATGGACGTCGCCCTGCACCGCCAGCCCGTGACGTTCGTGCTCGATCGGGCCGGCATCACCGGGGAGGACGGGGCGTCGCACAACGGCATGTGGGACCTGTCGTTCCTGCAGGTCGTCCCGGGGCTCGCGATCGCCGCCCCGCGGGACGCGCCGACCCTGCGGGCGGAGCTGCGTGAGGCCGTGGGTGACACCGACGGCCCGACCGTCGTGCGTTTCCCCAAGGGCAAGGTCGCCGTGGACGTGCCGGCGATTGACACGGTCGGCGGGGTGGACGTGCTCTACCGTTCGCCGAAGGTGGCCCAGCGCCGCGAGGTGCTGCTGGTCTCCATCGGCGCGATGGCCGCCACCTGCCTGGAGGTCGCGGAGCGGGTCGCGAGCCAGGGCATCGGCATCACCGTTGTCGACCCGCGGTGGGTCAAGCCACTGGACCCGGCGCTGATCGATCTTGCCCGCGCCCACGACCTCGTCGTCACCGTCGAGGATAACGGCCGGGTCGGCGGGGTCGGGGCGGCGCTGGCCCAGCTGCTGCGCGACGCCGACGTTGACGTGCCCCTGCGGGACTTCGGCATCGCCCAGCGCTTCCTCGACCACGGCAAGCGGGACGAGGTCATGGCCGAGGTCGGGCTTGCCCCGCAGGACCTCGCCCGCAAGGTCGTCGAGGCCGTCGCGAAGCGCCAGCCGGCGATCGAGGACGACCCGACCTCGCCCGGCGAAGCGGCCCCGGCGGGCGAGCGGGCCGGCGAGGCCATCGGCGACCAGCGCTGACCGCGGCGCGCTGACCCCGGTGCTCTGACTCGGGTGCGCTGATCCCGGTGCTCTGACTCGGGTGCGCTGATCCCGGTGCTCTGACTCGGGTGCGCTGATCCCGGACGCACCCGGGTGCCGCCCGGTCATCGGGGTCCGACGGGCAAGGACCCGCCACCGTGTCGGGATCCGCCACCGTGTCGGGATCCGCCACCGTGTCGGGGCCCGGCGCGGTGGCGGCCCGACCGCCGTCCTAGGCTGACCAGGTGGGTGAGCACACCGTGTCGGCGCGCCAGGGCGCCGCCTCCCGCCGCCGGGCTGGGCACGGCCCACGCTGGTGGGCCGTGCGTGGTGCGCTTCTGGTGGCCCTCGGGCTACTGGTTCTCGCCATGGTCAGCCAGTGGAACGAGATCGAGGAGTCCGTCCGCTCGCTCACCGTGGGCGGCGTGGTGGCCTCGGGTGTGGTCACCGTGCTTGCCGTCGGTACCACCGTGTTGTCCTGGCGGGCGTTGCTGGGGGGGTTGGGCGCCGCGCTTCCCCTGCGGGCCGCTGTGCGGATCTTCTTCGTCGGGCAGATCGGCAAATATATCCCGGGCAGCGTGTGGCCGGTGCTCGCGCAGATGGAGCTCTCCCGCGACCACGGCGTCTCCCGGCCGAAGGCGGCTTCGGCGAGCCTGGTCGTGTTGGCGCTCGCGGTGCCGAGCGGGGGGCTCGCCGCGGCGGTCACCCTGCCGTTCGTCTCCGCGCAGGCGCTCGCCGACTACTGGTGGGCGCTGGCGGTCGTGCCCGTCTTCGTCGTCGTGCTCTGTCCCCCGGTGCTGTCCCGCCTGCTGGCGCTGGCATTCCGGCTGCTGCGCCGCCCACCGCTGACCGAACCGCTGCCCCCGCGGGCCGTCGCCGCCGGAGCCGGCTGGTTGCTGCTCAGCTTCTGCTGCTATGGGGTGGCGACCTGGCTGCTCGTCCGGGATCTGCATCCGGCGGTCGGTGGCGGCCGGCTGTTGCTGCTCTCCCTCGGGGCCTATGCCCTGGCCTGGACCGCCGGATTCCTGGTACTGGTGCTGCCCGCCGGGGCGGGGGTGCGGGAGGCGGTGCTGGTGCTGGCGCTGGCGCCGGCGGTCGCCAGCGGGTCGGCGACCCTGGTCGCGTTGGTGGCGCGGCTTCTCGCCACGATCGCCGACCTGGTCTGGGCGCTCGTCGGTGTCGCCCTACGGCAGCGGGGTGCTCGGCTGTTGTGTACTGATGATGCGATGCAGGAGCGAATGTGAGGAAAGTGGGAGGAGGGTGGGGGGTGCACCATGACCCGCAACGGCCACCCGGGTGGCCCCCGCCCGTCCCGCCGATCTCGTGGGGCGGCCCCGGGTGGCCGGGCGGGCCGCCGGCACCCCGCCGTAGTCGGGCCCGGTGGCTGATCCCGCTCGTCCTCGTGCTCGCCCTCCTGACCGGCGCGGGCGGAACCGGTCTGTTCCTGCTCCTCCGCTCCACCGACGGCCCTGCCAACGCCGTCCGCGCCTACCTGATGGAGGTCAGGGACTCGCGCTACGAGGCCGCTTACGTCCGCCTCTGCCCGTCGGTCCAGGAACGCCGCCCAGCGTCCGAGTTCGCCATCATCATGCGGGCTCTGGACGATGTCCAGGGCGGTATCGCCTCGTTCGCCGTGCGAAGAGTGCAGATCCACCGGTCCGTGGGTTCCCCGACGGTCCGGGAGGTTCAGGTCGACGTCCGGCGCGGCAGCGCCGCGGCGAGCCACGAGACGTACCAGGTGGGAAAGGAATCCGGAAGCTACTGCCTGCTGACGCCCGGCGCCCCGTTCTCCTTGGACCCGTCGCTGCCCCCGGATCTTCAGCAGCCGGGCCCGTTCGATGATTCCCCCGGCGATGGCCGACGCGGCGGTGGCGACGACGAGCCACCGGTCCGCACGGCCTGACCGGCGCCGATGGTCAGGGCGGCCGATTGGATCAGCGCAGGGTGGCGACCCCCGGCGGGGCGAAGCGCTGCCCGGTGACGGCCTCGCTGATGCCGCTACGGTCCAGGTAGGGCGTGATGCCGCCGAGGTGGAACGGCCAGCCGGCGCCGAGGATCATGCACAGGTCGATGTCGGCGGCCTCCGCGACGATCTTCTCGGTCAGCATCAGATGGATCTCCTCGGCGAGCGCCCGCAGCGCCGCCTCGCGTACCTCGTCCCCGGTCAGCGGGGTGGCGGCCGGGGACGGCGTGAAGATGAGCGCGGCGGCGTCCGGGTCGACGGTCTGGACGCCGTCCGGGCCCGTGGTGTAGACGCCGCTCCGGCCCGCCTCGACCAGCCGGGCGAGAGCCGTCGGCCGCCGGAACCGGTCCGGGAACGCCGCGTGCAGTGTCTCCGCGACGTGCAGGGCGACCGGCGGCCCGACGAGGGCGAGCAGGGTCATCGGGGACATCGGCAGCCCCAGCGGATCGAGGGCGTGGTCGGCCTCCTCGAGCGGCGTACCGCCCTCTGTCGCGCCGAGCACCTCCCCGAGGAACCGCGTCAGCAGCCGGTTGACGACGAACGCCGGGGCATCGGCGACCAGGACCGCGTTCTTCTTCAGGTTCTTCGCCACGGCCAGCGTCGTCGCGATGGTGGCGTCGTCGCTGCGGGCAGCGCGGACCACCTCGACCAGGGGGAGGACCGACACCGGATTGAAGAAGTGCAGCCCGGCTACCCGTTCGGGATGATCGAGCCCAGCGGCCATCTCGGTGACCGACAGCGCCGAGGTGTTCGTCAGGAGCACGGCCGTGGGCGCCACGACGGCCTCGAGCTCCGCGAGCACGGTCCGCTTGACGGCCAGGTTCTCGAAGACGGCCTCGATGACGAGGTCCGCGTCCGCGAAGGCGTCCTTGGTCAGGGATCCGGTGACGTTCGCCTTGTAGCGGTTCGCCTGGTCGGGGGTGATGCGGTGGCGCAGCAGGAGGTTGTCGACCTCCTGGTGGACCCCCGCGACCCCGGCGTCGAGCCGGGCCTGGTCGATGTCGGTGAGCACCACCGGCACCTCGAGCCGGTGCGCGAACACGAGGGCGAGCTGGCTTGCCATGAGGCCGGCGCCGACCACCCCGACCTTCGTCACGGGCCGGGCCAGCGCCGGGTCCGGCCCGCCCACCGGCCGCTTCGCCCGCTTCTGCACGAGGTCGAAGGAGTACAGGCTGGCGGCGAGTTCGTCGCTGACGGACAGATCGGCGAGGGCCTCGGTCTCGGCCGCGTACCCGGTGGCGCGGTCGGCGGTCTCGGCGAGCGCGAGGAGGTCCAACGCCCGGTAGGCGGCCGGCGCGGCCCCGTGCAGCTTCGCGTCGGCGAGCGTCCGGCCCCGTGCGATCGCCTCCGCCCAGCCCGCCCCCCGCTCGACCGGCGCGCGGGCGGCCACCGGGTCGACATCGCCGCGCAGCACCTGGCCCACCCAGCGCAGCGCCTCCGCCAGGAAGTCCGCCGGCTCCAGCAGCACGTCCCCGAGACCCAGCTCGAACGCCTGCCGGCCGCGCAGCATGCGGTTCTGGCTGAGCGCGTTGCCGATGACGACGGACACCGCCCGTTCGGCGCCGATGAGGTTGGGCAGCAGCTGGGTGCCGCCCCAGCCCGGGACGAGGCCGAGGAAGACCTCTGGGAAGGCGAGTGCGGGAATGCCGGCGGACAGCGCCCGGTAGTCGCAGTGCAGGGCCAGCTCCAGCCCGCCGCCCAGCGCCGCCCCGTTGACGAGGGCGAAGGTCGGGACCTTCCGGTCACCCAGGCGACCCTCACCCACCCGGGCGAAGGCCTCGTGCCCGAGGCGGCCGAGCGCCGCGAGCGAGGGGCGGATCCGCTCCGGGTCGGTGAGCGATGAGCGGAAGGACAGGTCCGCACCCACGCTGAAGATGAACGGCTTGCCGGTGACGGCGATCGCGGCGACCGGCGGGTCGTGCGCCTCGATCTCGTCGACGGCGGCGAGCAGGGACCGCAGGCCGGCCGGGCCGAAGGTGTTCGGCCGGGTGTGGTCATGACCGTTGTCGAGGGTGATCAGGGCGACGGGCCCGGCCACCTCGGGCAGCCGCGCGTAGCGGACGTGGGCGGCCGTGACGACCTCGCCCGGGAAGGACAGGGTCACCTCGTCGATGGTCATGGATCTCCCCTCGGTTCCGCCGCGGGCCCGGTCGTGTCGGACGGGTCGTCCCGGGTCGGTCGTCGTGCCTGCTCGGTCGTCGTACCTGCTCAGTTGGCCGCGGCGTGGTGCGGATTCGCCCAGATCGTGGTGGCGCCCATGCCGAGACCCACGCACATCGCCGTCATGCCATAGCGCACCTCGGGATGCTCGGCGAACTGCCGGGCGAGCTGGGTCATCAGGCGCACCCCGCTGGACGCCAGTGGGTGACCGAACGCGATGGCCCCGCCGTACGGGTTGACCCGGGGATCGTCCTCGGCGATGCCGAAGTGGTCGAGGAAGGCCAGGACCTGCACGGCGAAGGCCTCGTTCAGCTCGAACAGGCCGATGTCGTCGATGGTCAGGCCGGTGCGGGCCAGCGCCTTCTCCGTCGACGGGATCGGCCCGACGCCCATCACCTCGGGGGGGACTCCGGCGAACGCGAAACCCACCAGGCTCATCTTCGCCGGCAGGCTTAGCTCGGCCGCCACCTCGGCGGCGGCGAGCAGGCAGCCGGTGGCGCCGTCGTTGAGCCCGGCGGAGTTGCCCGCGGTCACCCGCCCGTGCGGCCGGAACGGCGTGCGCAGCCCGGCGAGCCCCGCCTGCGTGGTGTCCGGTCGCGGCGGCTCGTCGACGGTGACGAACTCCCAGCCCGTCTCGACGTGCCGGGCGGCCACCGGGACGAGGTCGGGCTGGATCTGACCGTTCGCGTACGCCTTGGCGACCTTCTCCTGGGAGGCCAGAGCGAAGGCGTCCGCCCGCGATTTGGTGATCTTGGGGTACCGGTCGTGCAGGTTCTCGGCGGTCGAGCCCATCACCAGCGCGGAGGTGTCCACGAGCCGTTCGGCGACGAACCGGGGGTTGAGGTCGGCGCCTTCGCCCATCGGGTGGCGGCCCATGTGTTCCACCCCGCCGGCCACGGCCACGTCGTAGGCGCCGACGGCGATCGACGAGGCCGTCGTGGTCACCGCCGTGACGGCGCCTGCGCACATCCGGTCGATCGCGAAGCCCGGCACCGTTTCCGGCAACCCGGACAGGATGGCGGCGACCCGGCCGATGGTCAGGCCTTGATCGCCGATCTGGGTGGTGGCCGCGATCGCCACCTCGTCGATCCGCTCGGGGGGGAGGGAAGGATTGCGTCGCAGCAGCTCCCGGATCACCCGCACGATCAGATCGTCGGCACGGGTCTCGGCGTAGACGCCCTTGGCCTTCCCGAACGGGGTTCGGACCCCGTCGACGAACACGACGTCGCGTACGAAGTTTCTGGATGATCCGAACACGGGACCTCCCGACCCGCGGCCGCCACCGACCGCCGGTTCGTCGCCGTCGAACGTCGGCCGTTGTCCGAAACCCGGTTCCAGGGCCTGGACAGCCAGCCGGCACCGGCGCGGATACCGCCGGCACGGCTAGCCTACGGCAGCGGTTACCAGCCGGTAGACATCCCGGAGCCATGGATGCCGGATGCCCGGGGAGGCCGATGCCGTGATGCGCCGGTCCGTCCCTGGCCTACGACCCGCGGATCCGGTCGTCAGCCCGCCGGCTCGGCTGCCGGTTCGGCCGGTTCGGCCGGTTCCGTCGGTTCGGCCGGCGGCTCGGCGAGGACGGTGAGCAGGGGAGCGGCCGTCAGCTTGATCTGCCAGGGGCGTGCCCCGCCGGTCCGCAGCGCCCCGGCGACGGCCGTGTCCGTCAGGGGATTCGGCGGGGACCAGGCGAGCCGCCGGGACAACGCGGGCTCGAGGAGGTTTTCCACCGGCATCGTGTGGGCGGCGGCGAGGGCGGCCAGCGCGGCCCGCACCCGGGCCAGCCGCGACGCGGCCACCGGGTCGCGCTCGGCCCAGCGGTTGGGCGGCGGCAGACCGTCGCCGCCCGGTCCGGCCGGGGCGGGCAGCTCCTCCTCGGGCAGTGCGGCGGCGCCACGCAGGGCGTCGAGCCAGACGTTCGCGGTGCGGCGGATCCGTGGTCCGGAGAAGATGGGCAGCCGGACCAGCGCGGCCGCGTCGGTGGGGGCGTTCAGCACGGCGTCCATGATCGCGCTGTCCGGGAGGACGCGACCCGGCGCGACGTCACGGGTACGAGCTAGCCGGTCCCGGGCGGTCCACATCGCCCGGACCGCCGCCAGCTGGCGGCGGGACCGGGCTCGGTGGATCCCGCTCGTCCGGCGCCACGGCTCGGCCCGTGGCTCGCGTGGCGGGGCCGCGACGATCGCGGCGAACTCCTGCCGGGCAAACTCGATCTTGTTCTGTTCGATCAGCTCCGCCTCGAGCGCGTCGCGCAACTCCACCAGCAGCTCGACGTCGAGTGCCGCGTAGCGCAGCCACGGCTCGGGAAGCGGGCGGGTCGACCAGTCCGCGGCCGAATGGCCCTTCTCCAGCCCGTAGCCCAGCACCCGTTCGACCATTATCCCCAGCCCGACCCGTTCGTAGCCCAGCAACCGGCCGGCGAGCTCCGTGTCGAACAGCAGACTCGGCCGCAGACCGAGCTCGGACAGGCACGGAAGGTCCTGGCTGGCGGCGTGCAGCACCCATTCGACCCCGCCCACCGCGTCCTGGATGACGCTCAGATCCTCGAGCGCGATCGGATCGAGGAGCAGCGAGCCCGTGCCCCGCCGTCGGATCTGGACGAGGTAGGCCCGCTGGCTGTACCGGTAACCGGACGCGCGTTCGGCGTCGAACGCGACCGGCCCGATGCCGGCCGCGAGGCGTTCCGCCGCCGCGGCGAGTTCCGCGGTGTCAACGATGACGGGGGGTACCCCGTCCGCAGGGATGAGCAGCGGGATGGGCTCATGAGCACCGGTGCTGGGCTGTACCTCCACCTCTGCGCTGACACCCCCGCTGACCTGCTGTGTTGATTCAGGAACCGTCGACGTCACGATCGGTGATCGTACGTCTGAATCCTGACGGAGGTAGCCGTGTCCTACAGCGAATCGCGTTATTTATACGCTTTGTAACGACGTGGTAATGGGAGGTGTGCGCGGTGGAAGGTCGGCCGCGGCGCGCGGTGGGTGGTGCGGTGCTGTCCGTCCGGCGGGCCGGTGTGACGCGGTCAACTCCGGCGAGTTGGTAGCGTGATGACTCCGGACAGTTGTGGGGGAAGCCCGGCCATGGCCGCGAGCAGGTCCCCGAACGCGAGCAGGTGGGCGACCGTCGCCGAGGCGCTCCAAGGCAGCCGGCCCTGCGTGTCCGGCCCCGCGGGGCCGCGGTCGGATGCGAGGGCGGTCTCCGCCCAGTCGGGTGACCAGGAGCAGCGCAGCTCCACGTCGAAACTGTCCCCGTCGGCCGCGAGCACACCGAAGCGTTGTGACGCGGTGGCCGTGACCGTGCCGCCCAGGGCGCGCACGCCCGCGCCGTGCGCCTCCAATGATTCCCGCAGCCACGACCAGGCGACCTCGGCGAGCAGGGGATCGCCGGCGATCTCCCGGTCGATGCTCGCGCGGGCGTAGCAGACGATGCGGGCCGTGCCCTGCCAGGCCGGCTGTCCCTGGGGATCCATGAGCAGGATGAGCCGGCCGGCCGCGGTGTCGGCCTCGTCCCCGGTCAGCCCGCCGGCCAGAGCGAAGGAGAACGGCGCGACCCGGGTGGGTGCCGCCACCTCGTGCACCGCCACCTCCGGGCGTAGCCGCGCGATCCCCGCGCGCAGGGCGTCGGTGACCGCGAGGAAGATCGGAGGGCTCGCCTCGGATGACTGCGCGACCCCCATGACGGCAACGGTAGGACGTCGGTCGTGATCATGCTGGCCAGACGCCGGAGCGTACGGGTTCGGTCCCGTTGCGTGCGGGCGGGAACCGGTGAGCCGGTGTCCGGAGTACCCCGGCTGAGGGGCGGAACTGTGCAGGCTCACGCCGGGATCCGCGCGGCGGCACGATCGCGGCCGCGGAGATCTCGGACTGCGGGGGTCTCGCGCACGGGCCTCGGCCGGGTCGTCGGCCGCTCCGCGGGGGCCGGCCCGACCAGCACCGCGGTGCCACAGGAGGTGCAGGCCCACTCCGGGCAGTCGTCACCGTGCCCGTCGGAGCACGGAGGTTGCTCGAAGATGCGCTCGTCGCGGCATGCGATGCAGACGAGAACGATGTGATCCTCGGCGCTCATCCGGACCTGTTCCACTCGACCACCACTCCCCGCGCACGTCTGCCCGTGATGCGTCCCGTTGGATCGTGGTGGGCGCATAACCACGGATCGCGCGCCATTCGCCACGGCCGGAGGGAGAGGAACGCGGGATGACGCGCACCCTCTACCCCAATTCCGACCGGACTGACGGTGCCACGGGACGAGCGGATGTCCGTGCATTCTCTCCGGCGTGTCGCGTGAGCCCGTCTCGGGGCGGTGCGGGGCGGATCGCCCGGTCTGTGGGCCGGTGGGGTCGGGCCGGCCCCAGGCTCAGCCCGCCTGGCCGGCCGGCTTCGAGGTGGGGCGTGCCGGCTCCGCGTTGCCCAGCCGGACGGCGTCGCCGCGCAGCCAGTGCCGCTCGACGAAGAACGGGGCGACAGGCAGCACCGCGGCGATCAGCGCGAGTACGGTCCGCTTACGGCGCCAGCGCCCGACCATCGAGAGGTAGCCGATGAGGGCGCAATAGGTGAGGAAGAGCACGCCGTGGATCGGGCCGAGGATCCGCACGCCGATCGGGTAGCCGGCACCGTATTTGATCGCGGTCGCGACGAGCAGCAGAAGGAAGGACGACGCCTCGGCGAGCGAGACGACGCGGGCCAGGGCAAGGGGCTGGAAGGCGCCGCTCGGGGCACGACCGGTCATCGGTGACTCCTCGTCGTAGCAGATGGCGTCGTAGCAGATGGCGTCGTAGCAGACGGTGTAGTAGCAGACGGTGTAGTAGCAGACGGCGTAGCAGATGACACTGAGGTGTTCCACTGTTCGGGCGCCTTGGCGCTCCGGGACCCGGGACGCGCCGTGGCCGTGCCACGGCGACCGCGGGATTCGTCACGTCCGCTCGATCGTTCGTCCCCGTCCGCCGAGCGCCGCCTCGACGGGCGGGAGCGCCCGACACCGGCTGAACCTGGAAGTTCTTCTACTCAGAGTAGAAGATAGCGGATGTGCAACGTTCCGGTTCGTACTCCCCGGTCCTCGCCGCTGGGAGCCGTCAGGCCCGTGTGGTGGCCCATCCCGCTACGGCCGTCCTCCCACACCTCCCACAGGCGTGCAACGATCGACCCATGCCTGTCCTCCACGTTGACGCGCGACCCGGATCCGGGCCGGGTGGCGTCTCGCCCCCGCCGAGCGGTGCAGCGCTCGCCCGGCGGCCCGGCCTGGCCGACACCGCGCCCTTCCTGCGTGCCTGTCGACGGGAGCACCCCGGGACCACGCCGGTGTGGTTCATGCGTCAGGCCGGGCGGGTCCTGCCCGAGTACCGGGCCCTGCGCGCGGGAGTCGCCATGCTCGACTCCTGCCGGGACGCCGAGATGATCACGGAGATCACGCTCCAGCCGGTACGCCGGTTCCGGCCGGACGCGGCGATCTTCTTCTCCGACATCGTGGTGCCCCTGGTCGCGATCGGCCTCGACATCGACATCGTCGCCGGGATCGGACCGGTGGTGGCCGAGCCCGTGCGGGACGCCGTCGGGCTCGCCGCGTTGCGTGCACTGGAGCCGGACGACGTTCCCTACGTGGCCGACGCGGTCCGGTTCCTGCTGGCCGAGCTGGGTTCAACCCCGCTGATCGGGTTCGCCGGGGCGCCGTTCACCCTCGCGAGCTACCTCATCGAGGGCGGACCGAGTCGCGACCACGCCCGCACCAAGGCGTTGATGTACAGCGAACCGAAGCTCTGGCACGCCCTGCTGGCCCGGCTCGCCGACATCACCACCGCCTTCCTGCGCGTCCAGGTGGATGCCGGTGTTGACGCGCTGCAGCTGTTCGACTCCTGGGCCGGGGCGCTGGACGAGGCGGACTACCGTCGCTACGTCGCGCCGCACAGCGCTCGGGTGCTGGCGGCCTTCGCCGGTGAGGTGCCGCGCATCCACTTCGGTGTGAACACCGGTGAGCTGCTCGCCGCGATGGGCCAGGCGGGTGCGGACGTCGTCGGCGTCGACTGGCGGGTCCCTCTCGACGAGGCCGCCCGGCGGATCGGGCCCGGTCATGCCGTGCAGGGAAACCTCGACCCGACCGCGGTCTTCGCCCCCGAACCGGTGCTCGCCGCCAAGGTGCGCGACGTCTGCGCCCGCGGGGCCGAGGCAGAGGGGCACGTGTTCAACCTCGGCCACGGGGTGCTGCCGCAGACCGATCCGGGCGTGCTCGCGCACGTCGCCGACCTTGTCCACGGCGGATGATCCACGGCGGATGATCCGCCTTCATCGGGCCGGTTCACTGGCACCGGCCCGATGGTGAAAGCTGGCGGGCGGCACCACTCAACGTGAAGGGCGGCAGGAACGTGCGGGTTGTGATCGTCGGTGGGGGTATCGCCGGGCTCTCGGCCGCCCGCGCCTTGGCCGGGCACGCCGAAGTGACCGTCCTCGATGCGGCGGACCGGGTCGGTGGCAAGCTGCGTACCACCCCGATCGAGGGTCTGGACGTCGAAGAGGGCGCGGAGTCCTTCCTCGCCCGGGTTCCCGACGGACTCCGCCTGGCCCGGCAGATCGGGCTCGGGCACGAGATCGTGCATCCGGCCACGACGTCAGCCTCACTGTGGATCCGCGGCCGGCTGCATCCCATCCCCCCGAACACCCTGCTCGGAGTGCCGACCGACGTCCTCGGCCTGCTCCGCTCGCGGGTGCTGTCCCCGTGGGGGCTGGTGCGGGCCGCCGCCGACCTGGTGCTGCCGCGGACGCGTTTCGCCGACGATCCGACCGTCGGTCGCTACGTCGGCACGCGGGTCGGGCGCGAAGTCGTCGACCTGCTGGTGGATCCGCTGCTCGGGGGGGTGTATGCGGGCCGGGCCGACGCGCTGTCGCTGCGGGCGACCGTGCCCCAGCTCGTCCCCATCTTCGCCGAGGACCGCTCGCTGCTCCTCGGCGCGCACCGGGTGCGGGCCCGTACCGGACCCGCGACGACGACCTCGACGGCGCCGCTGTTCGCCACGCTTCGGGGGGGGCTGGGCTCCTTCGCGGCGCGAGTGGCGGCGCAGTCCGGCGCCACCGTGCGCACCGGGGTGCTCGTCCGCTCGATCGCGAAGACCGCGGGCGGCTGGCAGGTCAACTGTGACCGGGTGGGCGGCGCGGACGCCCTCGGGCCGTTCCAGGCCGACGCCGTGATCCTCGCGGTGCCTGCCGGGGTGGCCCGCGCCCTGCTGGCGCCGCTGGCCCCGCATGCCTCCGCCCCGCTTGCCGGCGTGCCCTACGCCTCGGTCGGCCTGGTGACGCTGGTCTACCGGGACGCCGCGCCGCCACCCGGCAGCGGATTCCTCGTGCCCGCCCGGGCGGGCACCGCGGTGAAGGCGGCCACCTTCCTGTCCGCCAAGTGGCCGCACCTGGGCTCCGACCGGCTCACGGTGGTGCGGGCGAGCATCGGCCGCGCCGGTGCCGAACAGGACCTGCAGCGCGGGGATGTGGAGCTCGCCGGGGTGGCGGCGGCGGAGATCGCGCAGATCACCGGCCTGTCCGGTCGGCCGGTAGCGACCCGGGTGAGTCGCTGGGGCGGGGCGCTCCCGCAGTACCTGCCGGGTCATCTCAACCGGATCGCCGCGGTGCGCCGGGGGCTTCCAGCGGGGATCGCCCTCGCCGGCGCGGGATACGACGGTGTAGGCATCCCGGCCTGCATCCGGTCGGGGGAGACCGCCGCGCACGCGGTGCTGAGGGCTACCCGGACGGCGCAGGGCAGTCCGGCCGATCCGGTGGGCCCGGGAATCTGATCACGTGCACCGGCCCGGACCGCGTCCGGCCGCCGGTGAAGGAGGCTGGGAATGTCGGAGTCTACGAAATCGGCCCGCGAACTCAACGCGGAGCTGCTCTACACGGGATGGTCGGTCTTCGCGGCCGACCGTCCGCTACCCGCCGAGCGGACCCCGCTGATCGACGAGGCGACCGCCCTGCTCGACGGGGCGCTGGCCAAGGACGTCTACACCCGCGGTGTCTACGAGATCTCGGGCTACCGGGCCGATGCGGACCTGATGGTCTGGTGGACGAGCCCGGACCCGGACCTGCTGCAGGAGACCTACCAGCGGTTCCGGCGGACGGCCCTGGGCGGGCACCTGCGTCCGGTGTGGTCGGCGGTCGGCCTGCACCGGCCGGCGGAGTTCAACCAGAACCACATCCCCGCCTTCGTCCGGCGGGAGGACCCCCGCGGTTATCTCTGCGTCTACCCGTTCAACCGCTCGCTGGAGTGGTACCTGCTGCCGGACTATGAACGGCGCGGGATGCTAGCCGAGCACGGGATCATGGGCCGGGAGTACGAGGACGTCCGGGCCAACACGGTGGCTTCGTTCGGACTGGGCGACTACGAGTGGCTGCTCGCCTTCGAGGCGGATGAGCTGCACCGGATCGTCGACTGCATCCGGCACCTTCGGGCCAGCGCGGCGCGACGGCACACCAGGCTGGAGACGCCGTTCTACACCGGTGCCCGCAAGCCGCTGGCGGACGTCGTCACCGCCCTGCCCTGAGGCGGCTGGCTGCCGGGTAGACCGGCGGAGGACCGGGACGGCAGCCGGCGCCTGCCTGGGCGCCCCCACCCGTCCGGCAGGCGCCGACCGTCCCGTGACTGTGCTCACCGGCCTCACCCGGGCGGCATCACTCCAGGTGACATCAATCCCGGGGACATCACCCCGGCGATATCACGTCGGCGACGTCGCACGGGGCGCGCCGGATCGCACAGCCCCACCCCCCGGCGCCCGCGGGGGCGGGCAGCCGACGGATCCCGAGTCGAGACCCGCGATCCATAACGCAGAGTAGCATTATCGCCGCTGTTTGTGTGCGCAGTGTATGCGTCAGGCGTCCGTGGGTCGATGGTGTCCGTCATGTCCGCATCGGTGGGCGGACTTGGAAGGTTCGTCGACTCGGAAGGTTCGTCATGGCGGTCGCTGCCCGACGACCGCATCTCTGTTACTGTGAGTCGCCATAAACGCACGGATCACGCCATCGCCACGGTCGGCGGTCGGGGCGCCACGCCGCCATCGCCTGGCCGGGCCGCTGGTAAATCGTCTTGGCGCAGCCGGTAACGTTGCCCCCGTGACCACGGAGCGCCACCCGTGTCGGCGTCCGGTACTCCAGTTCGCTCCGGTGTGTGCCGACACACTCCAGCGGGACCTGGATGATGCGTGCGTTCGGCTCGTCGTTCGGGATGGCCCACAGTCAGTGGCGGGGGGAAGATCGCTGGAGGTCCGGTCGATGTACCACCGAGGGATGAATTCGTGGCTGTCTGAGCGAGGGGTGCCGCGGGCCGCCGAACGGGGAGGACGATGACACCTCCGGGCCCGCTCGGATCCTCGTTCGGGCTCGGGCACGTGCCGGCGCCACTGGGCCAGTCCATTCGGCCGGGTCCGGTCGGTGTCGTCAACGCGCACCGTCGCGGTGCTGGGGGGGACCACGAGTGACGGAGACGGTGTCCGGCGGCACGCGCGCGACCGCTGGGTCGAACTTCGTTCCGCGCACCCGCGGCGGGCAGGGGATGCCGTTCCCGCCGGACGCGCCGGCGGGAACGGCCGGCCGGCCCGCCGGCGCACCGCCGAGCCGCACGGCCACCGGGCCCGGCGGGCGGCACAGCGCGGGGCGGGTGAGCCCGGCCGCCGTCGAGACGGGCGGCTACCGCGCTCAGGTGACCTGGGAACGGCGTTACGTCCGGCTGCTTGTCCTGTTCGACGCGGCCGCCTGCGTGGTGGCAGCGGGGCTCGCGTATTTCGTGCGATTCGGCGACCTGGTCGACTTCGGCACCCAGCCGGTGTCCTCCAAGCCGTACATCCTCATGACGGTTCTGCTGCCGCTCGCCTGGGTGCTGGCGATGTCCCTGAACCGGGCCTACGAGAGCCGGTTCCTCGGTGGCGGGTCGGAGGAGTTCCGGCGGGTGGTCAACACGGCGGCCCGGTTCACCGCGGCGGTGGCCATCGCCTCGTACGCGACGAAGGCGGAGATCGCCCGTAGTTACGTGCTGATCGCCTTCCCGGCCGCGACCCTGTTCTCCATGGTGGGTCGGGTCGTCGGCCGCGGCCTCCTACACCGGATGCGCCGGGCGGGCCGCTGCCTGCACCGGGTGCTCGTGGTCGGGGCCGGGGAGTCGGCTGCCACCCTGGTCCGGCTGGCCCAGCGGGATCCGACGTCGGGTTGGNCGGTCGTCGGTGTCGTGCTCGACCGCTCGCCCGGCCGGCACAGTCACGACTCCCCGGAACGCAGTGGGTTCGACCTGCTCGGGGTGCCGATCGTCGGCACCTCGGAAACCCTGCACACGGCCATCCGGGCGACGTACGCCACCACGGTTGCCATCAGTCCGCAGATGGACGGCGAGACGTTGCGCCGGGTGCTGTGGACGCTGGAGGGCAGCGACGTCGACGTGCTGGTCTCCTCGGCGCTGACCGACGTGACCGGGCCGCGGATCTCGATTCGTCCGGTGGCCGGGCTGCCGCTGCTGCACATCGAGGAGCCGGAGCTCACCGGNNCNCGNCGGGNNATGAAGNNNNTNTTCGACCGNNGNGTGGCCGNNNNGNTNNTCCTGCTGTNCNCNCCGNTGNTNCTNGNNCTNGNGCTNGCGGTGCGCCTGACCAGNCGNGGNCCGGCNNTNTTCAAGCAGATCCGGGTNGGNCGGGGTGGTGAGCACTTCACNATGTACAAGTTCCGGTCGATGTACGTCGACGCGGAGGCGCGCAAGGCGGAGCTGGAGTCGCGCAACGAGCGGGCCGAGGGGCTGCTGTTCAAGATGCGTGACGACCCGCGGATCACCAAGGTCGGGAAGTTCCTGCGCAAGTGGTCGCTCGACGAGCTGCCGCAGNTGNTCAACGTNNNGNNCGGCACGATGTCGCTGGTGGGGCCGCGTCCGCCGCTGCCGTCGGAGGTCGCCCGCTACGAGGACGACGTGCACCGCCGGCTGATGGTGAAGCCGGGGCTGACCGGCCTGTGGCAGATCAGCGGCCGGTCGGACCTCGAATGGGACGAGTCGGT
>NZ_JDWE01000039.1:0-42114 GCF_000685765.2 Frankia sp. BMG5.23 | reverse complement strand
GGGGCAGGCCCGGGTGCGGCTGTCCGACCTGCACCTGCTGGAGCTGCACGACTGTTTCACCATCGCGGAGTTGCTGGAGTACGAGGTCGTCGGGTTGTGCCCGCCGGGCGGCGGGGGGCAGGTCATCNNCGNNGGGGTCGTGGACCGGGACGGCACGCTGCCGGTCAACCCCTCCGGGGGGTTGAAGGCCAAGGGTCATCCGGTTGGTGCCACCGGGGTGTCCCAGCATGTGATGGCGGTCCTGCAGCTCACCGGCACCGCCGGGGCGATGCAGATCCCCGGGGCCACCGTCGCCGGGGTGTTCAACATGGGTGGCCTGGCGGTCGCCAACTATGCGAGTGTCCTGGAGCGTGTGCGATGAGTGATCTCACCGGGAAAAGTGACCTGACCCTGAAGGCGGTGTTCGTCGACGCGTTGGACCGGTTCGGTGCGCGTCCCGCCCGTTTCGGCCGGCGGCGGGTAGACGGCGGCAAGTACCGACTGGTGGGTGACCCATCCCGCGACGGTATGGCCGTCGCTGGTGAGCACGGGCAGGCCCGGGGCGCCGGGGTCGTCGGTGAGTGCATGCAGGGCGGTGGCGACACTGTCGTCGACGGTGAGGGCGGGAGGGCGGACAGCGAGGTCGCCAGCGGCGCGCTGCTCGGCCCGGGCGTCGGTCTCGAGGGCGTGGGTGACGGCCGGTGTGGTGATGATCCCCTGGTAGTGCCCGTGTCCGTCGGTGACGGGGCGGGCGGGGAACGGCGAGCCGGCGAGCAGGGCGGCGACCTCGGAGAGGAGCGCGCCGGCCGGGACCGGCGGGGGCGGTGACCGCATCGCGGCGGTGGCCGGGATGGCCCGCAGGCGGCGCAGGTCGTGGGAGGCGTCGAGGTCGACGCCACGGCGGGTCAGCTTCAGGGTGTAGATGGTGTCGGTGCTCAGGAGCCGGCTGGTCAGGGTGGCGACGACGACGGCGGTCATCAGGGGGAGGATGATCGTGTACTCGCCGGTGAGCTCGAACAGGATGAGCACGGCGGTGATGGGCGCGCGGGCCGCGCCGGCGAAGACGGCACCCATGCCGACCAGGGCGTAGGCCCCGACAGGGGCGATGGTGCCCGGGGCGATATGGTGGGCGAGGGTGCCGAAGGCGGCGCCGGTGGACGCGCCGATGAACAGGGACGGGGCGAAGACGCCGCCGGAGCCGCCGATGCCGATGGTGAGACTCGTGGCCACGATCTTCCCGCCGATGAGGACGAGCAGGAACCACAGGGCGTACCCGCCGTGAACGGTGTGTTCGAGGACCGGGTAGCCGACGCCATACATCTGGGGCAGGGCGAGCAGGACGGTGCCGAGGAGCAGGCCGCCGACAGCGGGGCGTAGCCATTCGGGGCCGCGCCAGGCCCAGTCGCAGAGGTCCTCGATGAGATAGAGCAGGCGGGTGAACAGCACGCCGGTTAGGCCGGCCACCACGCCGAGCAGGATGAACAGGGGGTATTCGCCCTGGCTGTGAAGGGCGAAGGTGGGCAGGCTGAGAAAGGGAGTGTCACCGAAGGCGGCGCGCCCGATGACGCTGGCGGTGACGGCGGCCAGCACGACGACGCCGAAGGCCTCGGCGGTGAAGGTCCGCAGGATCACCTCCAGGGCGAACAGGACGCCGGCGACGGGGGCGTTGAAGGTGGCGGCGATGCCGCCGGCGGCGCCGCAGGCGACGAGGATCGGCAGCCGGCGGCCCGGCACGCGCAGGAGCTGGCCGAGAGCCGACCCGAGGGACGCGCCGATCTGCACGATCGGGCCTTCCCGGCCGACCGACCCTCCGGCACCGATGCACAACGCCGAGGCCAGTGACTTCACCGCCGAGACGCGGGGGGAGATGCGGCCGTCGCGTTCGGCGACGGCGGACATCACTTCGGGGACTCCGTGGCCGCGGGCCTCCCGGGCGAACCGGTGGATGAGCGGTCCGTAGACCAAGCCTCCGATCACCGGGACGGCCAGCAGGAACCAGAAACCCAGGTCCGGGATGTGGGGGTTGGGCAGCCGTCCGCCGACCGAGCAGTCCGCCCGGCCGCAGAACACCTCTGTGAAGAGGTTGATCAGCCCGCGGAAGGCGACCGCGCCGAGCCCGACCCCCGCGCCGATCATGACGGCCAGGGCCGCGAGGACGGCGCCGGCTCGGTGCTGGTAGATCTCCGGACGGGCTGCCCATCGGGTGGAGATCCCGCGTGACGTCACCGGCATGTTTGCACCATACAACTGTTGCTTTGTGCTTGCCATGATCCGGTCCGAGTAGA
Organism: Frankia sp. BMG5.23; assembly: GCF_000685765.2. NCBI lineage: Bacteria > Bacillati > Actinomycetota > Actinomycetes > Frankiales > Frankiaceae > Frankia > Frankia sp. BMG5.23. The sequence goes on along the minus strand of NZ_JDWE01000039.1, from coordinate 39,850 downwards.
GATCGCGTTGCGCGGTAAAACGGTGACATGGCATGCCCGCCGGATGGCTCCGCCCTGCCGCCCTCGGTTCCCGACCCCGCGGGAGTGCCGGGCGTGGACGTCGACGAGGTCACCGATGCGGTCCTGACGGCATCCCGGCTGCTGGTGGCGGTGTCGGCCCGCTCGATCGCCGCCGTCGGCGAGGATGTCACCCTGCCGCAGTTCCGGATGCTCGTCGTGCTCGCCGGGCGTGGACCGCAACGCGCCGGGGAGCTCGCCGAGTCGCTTGACGTGCACCCCTCCACGGCCACCCGGATGGCCGACCGGCTCGTCGTTGCCGGGCTGATCCTCCGGGTCGGCAACCCGCGTAACCGGCGGGAGGTCATCGTCGAGCTGACCGGGCCGGGCCGGCGCCTCGTCGACGAGGTCACCGCCCGGCGCCGGGCCGAGATCGCGACGATCGTCGCCCGGCTCGCTCCGGACGTGCGGGGCAGCCTGGTCGGCGCGTTGCGCGCCTTCGCGGACGCCGGCGGCGAACCGGCGGCGATATCCGGTCGGGACGCCTCGGCCCTCGGCTGGACCTGACCGGCCTTCGCGGGTGGCCGACAAAATCTTCGACCCAAATCTTCGACGTCACGTAGAACATTCGGTCGGGAAGGCTCCTACACTCTGACGGCATGGAGGCGTCCGCCGGAGCGGGGGCACGCGTGATGCGAACAACCGTGTTCGCCGGCACATGCGTGGCCCTCTCCGCGCTTGCCCATCTCGCCGGGCACGGTTCCGCCCCGGCCGGGCCGGGTGGAGATCCCCTGGGGTATCTCATCCGAATCATCGCCGAAAGTGACGGGTTCGCGTCACACCGTGTCGCCGGGGTAGTACCCAGTCTGGAGTTCTCCCATGCCCTACATGCCGGCGCCTCGCGCCACCCGGTTCCGCCGTGGCCTGTCCACCCCCGCCGGGACCGACCGCCCGTTCCTTCCTCCCGGCCGGACATTCCTCGTTCCCGTCCTCCCCCTCGTCCTTCTCGTCGCTCTCGTAGCGATCTCCAGCTGTTCCTCGGGAGGCTCCTCGGCGGGCCCGTTGGTGCGCGGCGCATCCACGTCACCGAGCGCGGGGATCCGCGGCACCACGCTCGGCGCACCGATCGCGATGCCGGACCTGCGTCTGACGGACACCGCCGGGCGGCCCTACGACCTGCGCCCGCATGCCGCGGGCCGGCTCACCCTGCTGTTCTTCGGCTACACCCACTGCCCGGACATCTGCCCGACGACGATGGCCGATCTCGCCGCCGCGTTGACGCAGGTCTCCCCGGCCGTGCGCCGGCAGACGAGCGTCGTGTTCGTCACCTCGGACCCGGCGCGGGACACCCCGCCGGTGATCCGCCACTGGCTGGACATGTTCGACCACACCTTCGTCGGCCTGACCGGTGACGTGAAGACCATCGACACCGCCGCGCGCAGCGTCGGGGTGCCGCTGGAGCCGCCGCGACGGCAGGCCGACGGGAGCTACACCGTGGACCACGGTGCTCAGGTCCTGGCATTCACGCCGAAGGGCCAGGCGCGTGTCGTCTACCTCGCCGGCACCCCGGTGGCCGACTACGCCCATGACCTCCCGCTGCTCCTGCGGGGCGACGCGTGACCGGCGACGCGCCGACCGACGCGCCGACCGACGCGCCGACCGACGCGCCGACCGACGCGCCGACCGGAAGCCCGGGAGCCGCGCCGGTCGACGAGCGCGGACGGCCGGGGCCGGACCGCCGTCGGCTGCTGGGCGGCGCCGGGCTGCTCGGCCTCGGTGGCGGAGTCGTCCTCGGCACGGGGGTCGCCCTGGGCACGCAACGCCTGCTACCGGACCGGCCGAACCCGGTCGAGGCGGCTCGCCGCGCCGCGGTGGCCGCCGTGGCCGGTGACGGCCGTCACCAGCCCGGGATCGCCGAACGGGCCCCCGCGCATCTGATCTTCACCGCCTACGACCTGATCTCGACCGAGCCGACGGCGGTCCGATCCGCCCTCGCCGCGCTGCTGCGGACCTGGACGTCGGCCTCGGCGGTGTTGATGCGCGGCGAACCGACCGCCGGCGCCGAGCGGGACACGGCGGGGCTCGGGCCGGCCGCCTTGACGGTCACCGTCGGGCTCGGCGCGTCAGCGTTGCGCCGCGCCGGCCTCGACACGCGGATTCCCGGTCCGCTCGCGGACATCCCTGCCCTGCCCGGCGACCGGATCGACGCGGCCCGTGGCGGCGGGGACCTCGCCGTGCAGGTCTGCGCGGAGGACCCGATGGTCGCTTACTCGGCGGCCCGCCAACTGCGTCGCATCGCCGCTGCGTACGTCCAGCCTCGCTGGGTGCAGCGAGGGTTCCAGCGCACCGCGGCCGGTGCCGCCGACCCCGATGCCACCCCGCGTAACCTGATGGGGCAGGTCGACGGCACCGACAATCCCCGGCCGGGCACGGCACAGTTCGACCTCGCGGTGTGGGCCGCCGACGGGCCGGCATGGATGCGAGGCGGGACCTACGTCGTCTGCCGGCGGATCCGCATGCTGCTCGACAGCTGGGACCGGCTGACCGAGGCGGCGCAGAGCGAGGTCATCGGCCGGCGCAAGTCCGATGGCGCACCGCTGTCCGCCCCGCCCGCCGACCAGGGCGGGGGCGAGACGACAGCGCCGGACTTCGCCGCCCGCACTGCCGACGGCCGGCCCGCGATCGCCGTCAACGCCCACATCCGACTGGCCCATCCGCAGTTCCACGGCGGCGTCGCGATGTTCCGCCGCGGCTACTCCTACGACGACGGCCTCGACGCCACCGGTGAACCGGACGCGGGGCTGTTCTTCCAAGCCTACCAGGCCGACCCACGTACCGCCTTCGTTCCCGTCCAGCGCGCCCTCGCCGCCTCCGACGCGTTGAGCACCTTCATCCGGCATACCTCCAACGCCCTGTTCGCCATCCCACCCGCCCCGCCGCCGGGCGGCTTCCTCGCTCAGCAGCTCCTCGATGGCGCATGAGCGCACCCCGACCTCGCGGAGACACCATGACCCGGGACACCTCATCTCTGATCGATCTCGGCGAGCGCGGAAGGCGTGGGCGCCGTGCCCGGGTCGCGCTGGCCGCTGTCACTGTCATGGCGGGGGCGGCGGCCGCGGCCACCTGGTGGACCCGCCGCCAGCCGACGACACCCCTGTTGCCGGTTTCGTGGTGCCGCTGGGGCCAGGGCGACGGGCCGCCCCCGCTGACCCCGGCGCGTCTGGTGGACACCTGGCAGCTTGACGCGGCCGCGCTCGCCTTCCTCGTGCCGGTCACTGTCCTGTACCTGTGGGGCGTCGCCCGGGTCCGCGCCCGCCATCCCGCGCGGTCCTGGCCCTGGCCCCGCACCTGCGCCCACCTCGCCAGTGTCGCGGTGGTGGTCCTCGCGACGAGCAGCGCCGTCGGCGTCTACGATGAAGCGCTGTTCAGCATGCACATGGTCCAGCATCTGATGCTGATCATGGTGGCGCCACCGCTGTTCGTCGCGGGCCGGCCCCTCATCCTCCTGCTGCACGCTGTCGGCAACCCCCTGCACACCAGGGTCCGTAAGATGATCCGCTCATGGCCGGTCAGCGTCCTGGTCTCCCCGCCCGCCGCCCTCGCCGGCTACGCCATCACGATCATCGGAACCCACCTCACCGGCTTCATGAACGAGGCGATGGCCCGGCCCTGGCTCGGCCAGCTCGAACACGTTCTCTACCTCGCTGCCGGCTACCAGTTCTTCGTGCTGCTCGTCGGCGACGAACCGATCCGCTGGCGGTTGTCCATGCCCGGCCGGCTCGCGCTCGTCATCCTGTCCATGGGCGTCGACACCCTCGTCGGCGTCGTCCTGCTACAGTCCCGCACCCCGATTGCCATGGCACCGCACACCTGGGGCAGCAGCCCCCTGCTGGACACTCAGACCGGCGGCGCTATCATGTGGGTCGTCGGTGACGGGATCATGGTTGTGCTCATCGTGCTGCTGTTTCGGGTATGGACGCGTAAACCCGAGCCGGTGCGCCGGGCCCGTTCGAGCTGGCTGGAACGGGCCCGTACCGCGACCTTTGCCACCCACACCGGCCACGAACCCGCCCCCACCACCATGGTGGTCGCCAGACCGGCCGCCCGGGCGCGATCCGTCGACCTCGACGATGATGAGGCGAGCTGGCGGGCGTACAATGACTGGCTCGCTCGCCTGGACACGACCCGTTGACCTGGGCGGGCACGACCGTTGACCGGTGCGACCGCGGTAGCCGAGACCGTGGCAGCCTCAGCGGCAGGACCGCCTCCCGGTCGTCATGGATCGGTCCTCTCCCGTTCCCTGCTCGCCACTGGGTGGCGAGCGGCGGGCTGATGGACGTACAGCTCGCGCCGCCGCGGGGTCATGGCCGCGGGGACGGGCTCCGGCAGCCGGTAGCGGGCGGGATGCTGGTGCTCGGCGTACAGCCGGCCGGCATTGTAGACCCGGGGGAATTTCCAGAGCATCCGTGGGAAGTTCGTCTGGCCACGCGCCAGGTTCGCGGCGACGATCCGGGCGGTCGCGGCAAGCGCCTTCGCGCCCAGGTGTTTGCGGTTGAGGACCGCCTGGGTGGCGACGAGCTCGCGGTAGAAGCGGTCGAGGGGGAGCCGGGTGGGGACGACGGCGTGCTGGATGTCGAACAGCCGGTAGTCCAGGGTGGTGAGCCGCCGGGACTGGGTGTGCCAGATCTCCGTACCCGGATAGGGGGTGCACACCGTGAGATGCACGATTTCCGGCACCGACAACGCCCATTCGCGGACGAGACGGAACTGCTTCTCGTCCCAGTCCGGGTCGGCGATGAGGTTCACCGCGACCGTGATGCCGATCTTTCGGGCAACTTCGAGGGCGCGGATGTTCTCGTCCGGGGAGATCCGCTTGTGGTAGAGGTCCAAGCCGTCCGCGTCGAGGGCTTCCATGCCCAGAAACATGTATTCGAGGCCGAGGCGGCGCCAGCGCTCGAACACCTCGGGATGGCGCAGCAGGACGTCGCTACGGGTTTCCAGATAGTACCGTTTGCGAATCCCTCGGCGTTCGACCTGATCGGCGATGGCCATGCCGTGTTCAGGCCTGATGAAGGCGACGTCATCGACGATGAAGACGTTCGGTTCCCGGATGGCGGACAGTTCCTCGCCGGCCGCGTCCGGGGAGAGGCGGCGGTAGCTGCGGCCGTAGAAGGTCCAGGCGCTGCAGAAGGAGCAGTCCCATGGGCAGCCGCGAGTGAACTCGACCGAGGCGCACGGGTCCAGTTCCCCGATGAAGTAGCGGCGGCGGTGGGCCAGCAGATGGCGGGCCGGTAGCGGCTCGTCGAGGCCGGGTAGCAGGGCCGGGGTCGGGCCCGCCCCGTCGGCGGTGACCGCGCCCGGGACGTCCGCGAGACGGGCGCGGTCGGCTTCGAGGATGCGTGGGGCGACCACTTCGCCCTCGCCGCGCGCGACCACATCGAGTGCGCCGTCGCACTGCTTCAGCAGGTGCTCGGCGATGAAGGAGACGCTGTGGCCGCCGGCCACGACCAGGCAGTCGGGCAGTTCCCGCTTCGCCCGGTGCGCGAACTCGATGACCTCGGGGACGTTCGCGAGATAGTTCACCCCGAACATCACCGCGTCGGGACGGCACTTTCGCAGGTGGCGCGCGTAGGCGGCCGGTTTCTCCACCTGAAGATCGAGCATGCTCACCTCGTGGCCCGCGGCGAGCAGCGCGGCCGCCACCCGTTCCAGCCCCAGCGGTTCGAGCCGTAGGAAGATCTTCGAGTACATCAGCGCGCTGGGATGAACCAGCAGGACACGCATGTTGCTCCTCTCGCCTGTTCGGGGACGGATCTAGGTGTTCGAGGGCGGGCCTGGGCGGATCGGACTGATGCGGACTGATGCGGTCCCGCCCCGAACGTGCGTGCCGGGGACCCTGCGTGCCGGGTACTGCCCGTGGGTCGCCCGTGGGTCGCTCTCCGCCCGGGCGCCGACTCCGCGTCGCCTGTCATCTTCCTGTTCCTGCCCCGGGATGCCGGCATGACTCGGGAACGAACCTTACATTCGGCTGACAATGACGTCGGTGCGTCGGGCGACGGTCCTTCAACGGCACGAGAGACCGGCCGGGACCGGCCGCGACGAACGGGTTTGACGGTGGCGTGCACCGTCCATACCCAGACTCACGGTGCTGGTGCGAGCGGCGGTCGGCTGATCGATGGGTGGGAGGGAAGCGCAGCTATGTCACAGGTCGCGGACTATGTCCTGCAGCGGTTGACCGGCTGGGGTGTTCACCGCATATTCGGCTATCCCGGGGACGGCATCAACGGCTTCCTCGGGGCTTTCGACCGGGCCGGCGGTGATCCTGGGTTCCTGCAGACCCGGCACGAGGAGATGGCGGCGTTCATGGCCTGCGCGCACGCCAAGTTCACCGGTGAGGTAGGCGCGTGTGTCGCGACCTCCGGCCCGGGGGCGATCCATCTGCTCAACGGTCTCTACGACGCCCGGCTCGACCATCAGCCGGTGCTGGCGATCGTCGGCCAGCAGCGGCGGACCTCCCTCGGCGCCCACTACCAGCAGGAAATCGATCTGATCTCGCTGTTCAAGGACGTCACCGAGTACGTGCAGTACTGCATGGCCCCGCCCAGCGCCCGTCATCTCGTCGATCGGGCGATGAAGACAGCGCTGTCCAGCCGGGCGCCGGTCTGCCTGATCTTCCCGGAGGATGTCCAGGAGGAGAAGTACACCGAGCCTCCGCATGAGCACGGGGCGGTGCGGACCAGCATTGGCTGGACGAAACCACGCATCCTGCCGGATCCGGACGAGGTGCGCCGCGCCGCCGCCGTGCTGAATCGGGGCCGCCGGGTGGCGATGTTGATCGGGCAAGGGGCGGCCGGCGCCCGCGAGGAGGTGACGGAGGCCGCCGACCTGCTCGGCGCGGGTGTCGCCAAGGCCCTGCTCGGCAAGGATGCGCTCCCCGATACCCTGCCGTTCGTGACCGGCCCCATCGGGCTGCTCGGCAGCGAAGCCAGCCACAAGATGGTGATGGGCGCCGACACGCTCCTCCTGGTCGGGACGAGCTTCCCCTACTCGGAGTGGCTGCCGCGGGAGGGCCAGGCCGCCGGCGTCCAGATCGATATCGACGGCCGGATGATCGGTATTCGTTATCCGATGGATGTTCATCTCGTCGGCGACGCGGCCGAGACGCTGCGCCAGTTGATTCCCCTGCTCATCCGCAAGGAGGACCGTTCCTGGCGGCGGTTCATCGAACGGGAGGTGGCGACCTGGCAGCGGGTGCTGGCGGACCGGGCCAGGCTGCGGGCGGATCCGATGAACCCGCAGATCGTCGCGTACGAGTTGGACAAGCGACTGCCCGATAACGCGATCCTCACCGCGGACTCCGGGTCGGCGACCACCTGGTGGGCCCGTTACCTGCGCATCCGTGGGGACATGAAGGCGTCGTTGTCGGGAACCCTGGCGACCATGCTGCCCGGAGTGCCCTACGCGGTGGCGGCGAAGCTGGCCTATCCGGAACGACCGGTGATCGCGTTCGTCGGCGACGGGGCGTTCTCGATGCTGGGCATGAACGAGCTGTTCACGGTCAAGCGGTACTGGGAGAGGATGAACACCGATCCGCGGCTGGTGTTCACCGTGTTCGTGAACGAGGACCTCAACCAGGTCTCCTACGAGCAGCGGGTGATGGCGGGTGATCGGATCAATGTCGAGACGCAGAAGATCCCGTATGTGCCGGCGGCGGATTTCGCCCGGCTCCTCGGTTTCACCGGGATCCGCTGCGACTCGCCGGACAAGATCGGTGCCGCGTGGGAACAGGCGCTGGCTGCGGACCGGCCGGTTGTGCTTGAGGTCGTTGTCGACGCGAAGGTGCCGCCGCTGCCGCCGCACGTCCGGCCCGAGCAGATGCGCAAGACCGCCCGGGCGTTCCTGCAGGGCGACCCAGAGGCCGTCGGCATCGCCGTGCAGGGCTTCAAGGGCAAGTGGCAGGAGGCGAGGGAGCACCTCCCGCACGCCGCCCGCAGGTAGTTTCCCCACCTGCGATCTGCCCGTTCCCGCCACCCCGCCCGGGGAGGCCATCCCCTACCTCGGGCCCCTACCTCGGGAGGTAGCCGCTGTGCCGGCGATCGAGCGCCTGGGCATCGCGGCCTGTGCCGTGCCGAGGTGCCGTGTCGGCAGCTGTCGTGCCGGCAGCGGAACCCCTACGTCGTGCCGACAGCCGAGGGAGTGACAGCCCGGTCCGGGGAGTGGCGGGGCAGGGAAGGGGGTGGGCATGCCGGATGTGGAGGGCACGCGCCGATGACAGCGGAGCGGAGCGAGCGGGACGATAATCCGGGGCTGGTGCCGACGCTGCGTGAGTTCGCCCTGCTCGCGGACGGGGAACGGGGTGCGCTGATCGGCCCGGACGGCCGCGTGTGTTGGATGTGCGTGCCCTCGTGGGCGGACGACGCGGTGTTCTCGACGCTGATCGGTGGCGCCGGCTCCTACTCGGTGACTCCGGCGACCGCCTTCACCTGGGGCGGTTACTACGAGGACCGGTCGTTGATCTGGCACAGCCGGTGGGTGACGCGGGCGGGCGTGGCGGAGTGCCGGGAGGCTCTCGCCCTCCCCGGGCGGCGGCACCGTGCGGTGCTGCTGCGCCGGATTCTCGGGGTCGAGGGGACCGTGCCGGTGCGGGTGACGCTGGATCCGCGTCCCGGGTTCGGCCGGCGGGCGGTGGCGGGGCTGCGGCAAGACGGGCTGGACGGGCCGGACGGGCCGGACGGGGTGGAGGCCTGGTGCGGGCGAGTCGGCGAGCTGGAGCTGCGCTGGTCGGGACGGCTCGCGGCGGTCGCCCGGATCGACCATGATGCGGGCGGTGGCAGTCTCGTCGCGGAGCGCCTGGTGCGGGCCGGCGACTGTCTCGATCTTGTGCTGGAGCTCGGTGAGCTGCCGGCGGACCGTCCGGTCCCGGACGTGCTGTGGGCCGAGACGAAGCGGGCCTGGCGGTCCGCGGTACCGGAGCTGTCGAGCCTGGCCGGTGTCCGCGACGCTCAGCACGCGGTCGCGGTGCTGCGCGGGCTGACCGGCGGCGGGCACGGGATGGTGGCCGCGGCCAGCACCTCCCTGCCCGAGCGGGCCCGTCAGGGCCGCGACTACGACTATCGGTATGTCTGGATCCGAGATCAGTGCTACGCGGGGCTGGCGGCCGCGCGGGCCGGCCTCGACGGGCTGCTCGACGACGCCGTCACGTTCGTCACCGAACGGCTGTTGGCGGACGGCCCGAACCTGCGTCCGGCCTACACCGCCCGCGGTGGCCCGATCCCGGACGAGCGCCGACTCGATCTGCCGGGGTACCCCGGCGGCGACGACGTGGTCGGGAACAAGGTCGGCCACCAGTTCCAGCTGGACGTCTTCGGGGAGGCGGCGCTGCTGCTGGCGGCCGCGGCGCGGCGGGGCCGGCTGACCGATGACGCCCGGCGGGCCGCGGCGGTGACCGCCGGGGTGATCGCGGCACGCTGGCGGATCCCGGACACAGGGGTCTGGGAGCTGGAGCCGCGGCACTGGACGCACAGCCGGTTGACCTGCGCGGCAGGGCTGCTCGCCTTGGCCGGCGTGGACGGCGCCGGGGTGGGGGAGGCCGACGGCTGGCGGGCGCTGGCAAGGCGGCTGCTCAGCGCCGCCCGCGAGGAGATGCGGCATTCGAGCGGGCGCTGGCAGCGGGCGACCGACGACCCGCGGGTGGACGCGGCGCTGCTGCTGCCCGCGGTGCGGGGAGCGGTCGACGTCCGCGACCCGGTGTCGGTGGCGACGCTGCGGGCGGTGGCCGAGCAGCTGACCGACGACGGCTACGTCTACCGATTCGATCATGCCGGGATCCGGCTCGGGGTGGCCGAAGGGGCCTTCCTGCTGTGCGGCTTCTGGCTGGCGCTGGCCTACCACCGTGCCGGCCGGCACGATCAGGCCCGGCGGTACTTCGAGCGTGGCCGCGCCGCCTGCGGGCCGCCCGGCATCTACGCCGAGGAGTTCGATGTCACTCAGCGCCAGCTGCGTGGCAACATTCCCCAGGCGTTCGTCCATGCCCTGGTTCTGGAGACTGCCGCCACCCTCCGACCCCTCGACGGCACCGACCCGGGATGAGGCGTCTCGGTCACGGCCCGGCGGCGGTCGCGGATCTGTGGGGAGTGGATTTTCCGGTGGCCGGGCGTTTCAACGCGGCGGAGGTTGGTAGAGACGTGATGCACTGCCGGTACATCCATACGCCGACGAGCGGGTGAGCCATTCGTAGCGGGTGATCCTGGCGGCATGTCCGGTTGTCGAGACCGCCCGTTTTCGCTGGCTTGAATAGTATGCGAGGAGGAACTCGTGCCCGACGTGGCCGTGTCTGGTCGGATGGCCCGATGACGGTCGAGGTCCGTCCTTTTCCGCCGAGTGTCGGGGAGCAGCGAGGGGAGCCGCCGACGGCCCTGGACATCCTCGGTACGACCGATCACAAGTCGATCGGTCTGATGTATCTGGTGACCTCGTTCGGGTTCTTCCTATTCGCCGGGATCCTCGCGATGCTAATGCGGGGGGAACTGGCCCGGCCCGGTCTACAGATCGTCTCGAACGAGCGGTACAACCAGTTTTTTACGATCCACGGCACGGTGATGATGCTGTTGTTCGCGACCCCGCTGTTCTCCGCGTTCGCGAACTATCTTGTCCCGTTGCAGATCGGGGCGCCTGACATCGCCTTCCCCCGGTTGAACGCCTTGGGCTACTGGCTGTATCTGGTCGGCGGTCTGATCGTCGTCTCCGGGTTCCTGACCCGGGGCGGGGCGGCGGACTTCGGCTGGTTCGCGTACTCCCCGTTGACCTCGGCGCAGTACTCGCCGCACCTCGGCGGTGATCTGTGGGCGGTGGGCCTGGTGATGTCCGGGCTGAGCACCGTGCTGGCGAGCGTCAACTTCATCACCACGATCATCACGCTGCGCGCGCCGGGCATGCTCCTGTTCCGAATGCCGATATTCACCTGGAACGTGCTGATTACGTCGGTGCTGGCGCTGCTCGCGTTCCCGGTCCTCACCGCGGCCCTGCTGGCGCTGGAGGCCGATCGCCGGTTCGGCGCCCACGTGTACGACGCGAGCAACGGAGGAGCGATCCTCTGGCAGCACCTTTTCTGGTTCTTCGGTCATCCCGAGGTCTACATCGTCGCGCTGCCCTTCTTCGGCATCGTCACGGAGATCCTGCCGGTGTTCAGCCGTAAACCGATTTTCGGGTACCGGGGGTTGGTCTTCGCGACCGTGGGAATCGGCGCGCTGTCGATGGCGGTGTGGGCGCACCACATGTTCGCGACCGGTGCCGTGCTGCTGCCGTTCTTCTCTCTGCTGTCCTTTCTGATCGCCGTCCCGACCGGGGTGAAGTTCTTCAACTGGATCGGCACCATGTGGCGCGGAACGATCATCCTGAACACGCCAATGCTGTTCTCGATCGGATTTCTTATCACCTTCCTGTTCGGTGGGCTGACCGGGGTCACCCTGGCCAGCCCACCCATCGACTTTCACGTCACCGACAGCTATTACGTCGTGGGTCATCTGCACTATGTCCTGTTCGGGACAATCGTCTTCTCCGCGTTCGCCGGTGTGTACTTCTGGTTCCCCAAGGTGACGGGAAGGTTCCTGAACGAGAAGTTGGGGAAGCTGCACTTCTGGAGTCTTCTCGTCGGTTTCCACGTGACGTTTCTGCCGATGCACTGGCTGGGTGTCAGGGGAATGCCGCGGCGGGTCGCCGACTACCTGCCCACCGACGGTTTCACCACGCTGAACACGATCGAGAGTGCCGGCTCCTTCCTGCTCGGCCTGTCCACCCTACCGTTTCTGTACAATGTTTGGCGGTCGCTGCGGCATGGTGACCCGGCGACCAGTGGTGACGCCTGGGGCTACGGGAACTCGTTGGAATGGGCGACGTCCTGCCCACCACCGAAGCACAACTTTCACCAGATACCCCGTATCCGATCCGAGCGGCCGGCCTTCGACCTGAACCACCCCCGGCAGGGGCCGGAGGGGCGGGAAGGTCGCCAGCGGCAGCCGCGCCGGGTCGACCAGAGGCACCGGCGCGAGCTGGCCTCCGTCGAGGGGGAGACGGCCTCGCGGCGTGATACCGCGGTGGACCCGGACGCGGCCGGGTGATTACCTCCGCCCGGCTGTTCGCCGTTCTGGCTCTGTTCTTCCTGGTCACCGGCGGGGTGTACCTGTTCACCGGACATGACCCGGCAGGTGCGGCCGCGCTCATCTTCAGCATGGTGATGAGCCTGTTGGTCGCTGGATTCCTCTGGTACACCGGCCGGCGCAGCCGCCTGCCCGCCGACGACAGCCAGATCGAGATCCCCGAGGGGGCCGGTGACATCGGCTTCTTCAGCCCGTTCAGCTACTGGCCGGCGGCGATTGCGGTCAGTTTCGGGCTGCTCCTGCTGGGGCCGATCATCAGCTACTGGCTGCTGTTCATCGGTGGCGTGCTGACCGCGATCACCATCGTGGGCCTGGTGTTCCAGCACGAATCCACCGATGAGAAGAACTCGCAGGACGCCGCCCGGGGTCACGGCACCTCCGCACCGGGCGAGGGCCGGTGATGGTCGATACAGGGGCGCCGGTGAAGGCCGGTGAAGGCCGGTGGGGGCCGCCACGGCGGCGTACGGCGATGAGCCCGAAGGAGGAGTATATGATCTTTCCACGCGGTCTGGCGCTCTCTGCGGCGTTCGCGACGCTTGCCGGTGCGCTGTTCGCTGTCGATGCCGTGGTCGTGACGAGCCGGGCACTGGGTGACACCCTCGTGCTCGCCGGCGCCGTGTTCGCCTTCGGGGGCGTGATGGCACTGCTTCCGCGGGGACGGCGTTGACTCCGGCGGGCTCCGCCGACGCGGAGCGACCGCAGCGACCGCAGCGACCGGCTGGACCAGACGGGGCAGCCCGGCCCGGCGGGCCCGGGGGCGTGGCGGGGATAGCGGCCTGCCTGTCGCTCTCGCTCGTCGGCGCGGTGGCGTTCGCGGTGGTGAACTTCACCGGCCGGACGGGCACCGTCGGCTACAACGCGCTGCTCGGTCTCTCCCTGGGGTTGGCCATCATCGCCGCCGGCATCGGCGCGGTGCTGTGGGACAAGCGTCTCATCCCCCAGGAGGAGGCGGTCGAGGAACGTCACCCCATGGTCTCGCCGGGCGCCGAGGAGGCGGCCACCCAGCAGACCGTGGACCGGGTCGTGGCCGAGACAGGGCTGCGCCAGTTGCCGGTGCTGCGCCGGCTCGTGCTCGCCATGCTCGGCGGTTTCGGGGTGATAGCCGTGGTGCCGCTGCTCAACCTGGTCAGGCGGGCCCCGCATCGGGACCTGTTCACCACCCGCTGGTCACCCGGGGCGCGGCTGGTGACGCCGGAGGGCCGGCCGGTGCGCCTTGGCGACCTGGCGATCGGCGGCATCCTCACCGTGCTGCCTGAGGGGCATCTCGGCCTCGACGCCCAGGCGGACAGCGCGGCGCTGCTGATCAGGCTGCCCCCGGGACTGGCCACCCCGCCCCGGCAGGCCGCGGCCGGGTACGACAACCACGTCGCGTTCTCGAAGATCTGCACCCATGCGGGCTGCCCGGTGAGCATGTACATGAGCCAGCCGCATCAGCTCCAGTGCCCGTGCCACCAGTCGGTCTTCGACATGACCGACCTGGCCAGGCCGATCTTCGGCCCGGCGACCCGTGCCCTGCCCCAGCTGCCCGTCACGGTCGACGCCGATGGGTGTTTCCGAGCCCGGTCGGATTTCCCCGAACCGGTCGGGCCCGGCTTCTGGAGCCGCTCATGACCGCCACCACCGGCTCCGGGACCTCCACGCGGCGCGCGGACCGTCCCGGGCGGGAATCGCCGGGCCCCGGGCGGGAATCGCCGGTGACCGCTGCCGGTCACAAGGCGGTCGGATTCATCGACCGGCGCCTGGGCAGCGCGAGGTTCCTGCGCAGCGTGATGAACAAGGTCTTCCCCGACCACTGGTCCTTCATGATCGGCGAGATCGCGCTCTACAGCTTCGGCGTGCTCGTGGCCACCGGGGTCTACCTGACGTTCTTCTTCGAACCCAGCGAGCAGCAGACCGTCTACGACGGCTCCTACGTGCCGCTGCGCGGGGTGACGATGAGCCGTGCCTACGCCTCGACCCTCGACATCTCCTTCGACGTCCGCGCCGGCCTGGTCATCCGCCAGATCCACCACTGGGCGGCGCTGCTGTTCGTCGCGGCGATCATCGTGCACCTGTGCCGGATCTTCTTCACCGGCGCCTTCCGTCGCCCCCGGGAGATCAACTGGCTGATCGGGGTGAGCCTGCTGCTGCTCGCCATCGCCGAGGGCTTCGCCGGCTACTCCCTGCCCGACGACCTGCTGTCCGGGACCGGGGTGCGTATCGCCTACGCGATCGCCGAGTCCATCCCCGTCGTGGGAACCTGGATCGCCTGGGGCTTCTGGGGTGGCGAGTTCCCCGGCACGCACTTCATCACCCGGCTCTACGTGGTGCACATCCTGCTCGTCCCGGGTCTCCTCCTCGCGCTGATCGGCGCCCACCTGGGGATCCTGTGGCACCAGAAGCACACCCAGTTCCCCGGCCCTGGCCGGACGGAGGACAACGTTGTCGGTAGCCGGCTGTTCCCCGGCTACGCCGCCAAGTCGGTCGGTTTCCTGCTCATCACCGCCGGCCTGCTCGCGGTGCTCGGCGGCGTCGCGCAGATCAACCCGGTCTGGGCCTACGGCCCGTACACCCCCATGGACGTCTCCTCGCTGGCGCAGCCGGACTGGTACGTCGGGTTCCTCGAGGGCTCGCTGCGGCTGTTCCTGCCCTGGGAGTACCGGGGCCTCGGCCACGACGTCCCGCCCGTACTCTGGCCGGGGGTGGTCCTGCCGGGAGTGCTGTTCGGCCTGCTCGCGGCCTACCCGTTCCTGGAGGCGCTGGTCACCCGGGATCATGATCAGCACAACCTGCTGCAACGCCCCCGCCATCACCCCGACCGCACCGCGTTCGGGGTGATGGCGCTGACCTTCTACGGCGTCCTGCTGCTTGCCGGCGGCGACGACGTGTTCGCCCTCGTCCTGCACCTGTCCCTCAACGCCGTCGTCTGGGCCGGCCGCATCGGCCTGCTGGTGCTGCCACCCTTCGCCTTCTATGCCACCCGCAGGCTCTGCCGCGCCGCTGCCGCCCGCGAACGCCGGCAGGCGGCCGCTCCCGAAGAGACCGGCTGGATCCGCCTCGAACCCGCCGGCCGGTACACCGAGGTCGAACTGCCGAAACCCTCGGCCCCGGCACCCGCCCTCGCCGCCGCCGAGCGAGTCCCACCCGCCATCGAAGGCCCCACCAGTGGCCGCCAGCGCGGGCAGGCCCGCCTCCGTCGCGCCGTCGTCGGCTTCTTCACCCGTCCCCGCGCCTAGCATTCGGCCGGCGGGGGCCCATAATGGGTATTCCCGGAACGCAAGCATCAGCCAACAGGCGACCACCATTTGAACGGCGCGCCGAGAGGATCAACTCGCCTGGCCCAACCAATAAAAACTTGGCGCGGGCTCGGAGAGCAACGTAACAGCCGTCGAAGGCACTTTCGGCGGGCTCCCACGAGACGCTGGTCACAGCGGAGAACCGATGTCCAGGGAAATTCAACCGACAAACATGGCATCGAAACAGCCGGGTACTTCCGCGGCGAGCGGTACTGGCCGGCTCGTTCGGTGAACGTCGCGCTGCGCACTTCACGCCCGCCGGGGCCCGACTCGGCGAGGATCGGGCCCGCACGGCCCTGACCAGGCAGATTCACTCCTGTCGCCGGTGAGATGACAATCACCTCAAGCCCTCGGGGTCGGTTTTCCACCGGTTACGTCAGACTCGCTACCCCCGCCTCTTCGGCGAGTCGACCTACGAAAGTATTTCTACCTGATGCGCGGCGCGCTCCACGCATTAATGCCATGCCGGAGCCCGCACGATGACTATCAAGGTGATTATGGACACGATCCAGCCGCCGACGGGGGATGGAAAATCAGAGGACCAGAGCCGAGAAGTTGAGCGGAGGAGGATCGTGACCACGGACGGCGCCCGAACCGGGCAAGCCGGCGAACCGGGACAGCTCAAGCGAGGCCACGGCTCCCCGTACCTCGCTTCCTGATCGTCGAACCTGGCCTGGGCGGCTCATCCGGACGGTGAGAAGCACCTCTCGTCCTGGCCAGGCTGTTACTCAGGTCCCGCAGCTCGACTCGGAGTCCGACGTCCGAGGTCCGGCGTCCGCGTCCGGAGCTCGAGACCGCGAGCCAGCACGCATCGAGGACCGCTGGCCGAGCGGACCTTACTGCTGATCGTGCACCGGCGCTCCACTTCCGCGAGACCGACCAGGCCCGATGGTGGACGACTCCTCCCCAGTTCGTCCGCCAGCCCACGGACAGCTCCGACCTGCATCAGCAGCCGGTCAACGGCGGCGTAGACCTGACCGGAATCCCCGAACCCTTTCCGCCACCAACTGCCGAAGGTGGACCATGACAATCCTCGACGACAGCACCGCGCCCGGCTTCGTCGGGCCGCCGAGCTCCCACGGTCCGCGTCGTGACCCGGCTCCGCTCCTGCCCGACCCCGAGCCGGTCCGGGTCCTCGGCACGGAGGCGGTGGGGAAGGTCGACACCGATCTGCTGCGCGTCCTGTACCACCGTCTGGTGCTGGGACGGCGCTTCAACCAGCAGGCCACGACCCTGGCCAGGCAGGGCCGCCTCGCCGTGTACCCGGCGTCCACCGGCCAGGAGGCATGCCAGATCGCCGCGGCCATGGTGCTGCGGGAGTCGGACTGGCTGTTCCCCAGCTACCGCGACACGCTGGCGGTGGTGTCGAGGGGCGTGCGCCCGGTGGACGCGCTGACGCTGATGCGCGGGAACGCGCACAGCGGCTACGATCCGCGGGAGCACCGGATCGCGCCGCTGTCGACTCCGCTGGCCACCCAGGCCTGCCATGCGGTGGGCCTGGCCCACGCCGCTCGCCTGCGCGCGGCCTCGGATCCGTGGGCGGCGGAGGACGTCGTGGCGCTTGCCCTGATCGGCGACGGCGGCACCAGCGAGGGCGACTTCCACGAGGCGCTGAACTTCGCCGGGGTGCTGAACGCGCCAGTGGTGTTCCTGGTACAGAACAACGGCTATGCGATTTCGGTGCCGCTGGCCCAGCAGTCCGCGGCGCCGACGCTGGCACACAAGGCGGTGGGCCATGGGATCATCGGTCGTTTGGTGGACGGCAACGACGCGCCCGCGGTGCACGGTGTGCTGCGCGCGGCGGTCGAGCACGCGCGGTCGGGTCGCGGCCCGGTGCTGGTCGAGGCGGTCACCTACCGGCTGGAGGCGCACACCAACGCCGACGACGCGACCCGCTACCGCACCTCGGAGGAGGTCGCCGCCTGGCAGGCCCGCGATCCGCTGACGCTGCTGGAGCGGCAGCTACGCAAGGCCGGTCTCCTCGACGACGCCGGCGTCGCCGCAGTCGCGCGGGCCGCCGAGGAACTCGCCGCCGAGATGCGCGCCCAGTTCGATCGTGTGCCTGATCTCGATCCGGGCTCACTGTTCACGCACGTCTATGCCCAGCCGACCAGCCAGCTTCGTGAGCAGGCCGCCGAGCTGATGGCCTGGCAGGCCGCGGACGCAGCCAAGAGCGACGACGCACGATGAGCGCCGCGACCATGGTGCGGGCCCTCAACGCCGCGCTGCGCGACTCGCTGCGCGAGGACGCGCGCGTCCACATCCTCGGCGAGGACGTTGGCACTCTCGGCGGCGTCTTCCGAGTCACCGACGGCTTGGCTGCCGAATTCGGCGCGCAACGCTGCCTGGACACCCCCCTGGCCGAGGCAGGCATCCTCGGTACCGCCGTGGGCATGGCCATGTACGGCCTGCGGCCCGTCGTGGAGCTGCAGTTCGACGCCTTCGCCTACCCCGCGTTCGAGCAGCTCGCGTCGCATGTGGCCAAGATGCGTAACCGCACGGCCGGGAAGACCACGCTGCCGATCACCATCCGCATCCCGTACGGCGGCGGCGTCGGCGGCGTCGAGCACCACAGCGACTCCAGCGAGGCCTACTACGCGCACACCCCCGGCCTGCACGTCGTCACCCCCGCCACCGTCGCCGACGGCTACGGGCTGCTCCGCTCGGCGATTGCCTCGGACGACCCGGTGGTGTTCCTGGAGCCCAAGCGGCTCTACTGGTCCACGGACGAGCGGTCCACGGACGACTTCTCTGCGGCCGAGGTGCCGCCGATCGGCCGGGCGGTGGTCCGCCGGACCGGTACCTCGGCGACCCTCCTGACCTACGGCCCCTCGCTCCCCGTGTGCCTCCAGGCGGCGGCGGCCGCGCGCTCGGAGGGCTGGGACCTGGCGGTGGTCGACCTGCGCTCGCTGGTCCCCTTCGACGACGAGACGGTCTGCGAGGCGGTCCGCGCCACCGGGCGCGCCGTTGTGGTCCACGAGGCCGCGGGTTTCGGCGGGGTCGGTGCGGAGATCGCTGCCCGCGTCAGCGAGCGGTGCTTCCACCACCTTGCCGCCCCCGTCCTGCGGGTCACCGGCTTCGACATCCCTTACCCGCCCCCCATGCTCGAACATCACTACCTTCCCAGCGTCGACCGCATCCTCGACGCCGTCGCCCGACTCCAGTGGGAGCAGTGACACCGTGGCCGCGGTACGCGAATTCCCCCTCCCCGACCTCGGCGAGGGCCTGACCTCCGCCGAGGTCGTCCGCTGGCTTGTCGGCGTCGGGGACGTCATCACCGTCGACCAACCCGTAGCCGAGGTCGAGACCGCCAAAGCCGTCGTCGAGGTGCCCTGCCCCTACGCCGGCGTCGTCACCTCCCTCGCGGGCCTGGCCGGTACCAGTGTCCCGGTCGGCACACCACTGATCACCGTGGCCGTCAGCGAGCCGGCAGCAGGGCGAACGGGTTCCGGGAACATCCTCGTCGGTTACGGCACCAGCACGGAACCCCCCCGAACCCGCCGCCGACGACGCGTCGGCGCTCCCGAAGCGCCCCCCGTACCGGCGCTCACCCCGACTCCCGGACCGGCGACGCCACTCGGGCCTTCCGCCCAGACCGTGGTCAAGGTCGTCTCGCCCCTCGTTCGCCGCTTCGCCCGCGAGAACTCCGTCGATCTCCGAAAACTCGTCGGCACCGGCCCGGACGGGCTGATTCTGCGCAAGGACGTGGAGAGTGCCATCGCCCCGCGTTCCGCTCCGTCGCGCCCGGCGGAGACCGACTCGACCGTCGTCCCGCTGGACCCGCTGGCGCGGCGCGCGGCGGAGACGTTCGCGCGCAGCAGGCGCGAGGTGCCGGACGCCACCTGCTGGGTCGACACGGATGCCACCGCGCTGCTCGCCGCCAAGGACACCCTCAACGACACCCGCAACGCTGGGGGCGCCGAGCCCAGAATCGGTCTCCTGGCGATCCTGGCCCGCATCTGCGTCGCCGCCCTGGTCCGCTTTCCCGCACTCAACTCCGCCGTCGTCACCGACGCGGACGGCCGCGCGACCGGCGTGCGCCACCACGCCGCCGTCCACCTGGGATTCGCCGCCCAGACCCCGCGCGGCCTGGTCGTGCCCGTGGTGCACCACGCTCAGGGCCTGACCACCGCTCGACTGGCCGCCGAGATCGCCCGGTTGACCGCCGCCGCCCGCGCGGGCACGCTCACTCCCGCCGAGTTGACCGGCGGCACGTTCACGCTCAACAACTACGGCGTCTTCGGTGTCGACGGCTCCACGCCCATCATCCACCACCCCGAGGCCGCGATGATCGGCATCGGCCGGATCGTCCCCAGGCCCTGGGCGGTGGACGGCGAACTGGCGGTCCGCAGGATCGTGCAGCTTTCGTTCACCTTTGACCACCGAGTCTGCGACGGCGCCACCGCCGGGTCCTTTCTGCGCTTCGTCGCCGACGCGGTCGAAGACCCCACGGTGCTGCTGCGCCACCTCTGACCACCGCACCTCTGAGCACCGCCTTACCAGCAGGCGATGACCGTTGCCCGCCCCGGTCCTAGGAGGTCTGTCTTGCCTGCTTACCCCCCCCGCTACACCTACCTCGGCCCCGAGGGGACCTTCACCGAGGCCGCGCTGCGGACGCTGCCGGATGCGCGGACGCATGAGCTGTTCCCCTCCCTCTCCGTGGCGGAGGCGTTGGACGCGGTGCGCAACGGGGACGCGTCCGGCGCGCTGGTACCGATCGAGAACTCCGTCGAGGGGGCAGTTACCGCCACGCTGGACGAGCTCGCGACCGGCAGGCCGCTGATGATCTGCCGCGAGGTGCTGCTACCGATCAGCTTCGCGCTGCTCGTGCGGCCGGGAACCACGCTGGAGGACGTCAAGACCGTCACCGGCCACCCGGTCGCCCGGGCCCAGGTACGCCGCTGGCTCGCGGCTCACCTGCCGTACGCGGAGTGGGAATCGGCCGCGTCCAACGCCGAGGGGGCCCGGCTGGTGCGGGAGGGGCGCTTCGACTGCGCCTTCGCCGGGGAGTTCACCGCACGGCGCTACCGACTGGAGGCCCTCGTGACCGACATCCACGACGTCCCCGACGCCACCACCCGTTTCGTCCTGCTCGGCCGTCCAGGCCGCGCCACCGCGCCGACCAACACGGACAAGACGTCCATCGTGGTGTGGCCGGCCGCGGACGAGCCGGGCGCGCTGCTGGAACTCCTGCAGGAATGGGCCGTTCGCGGGGCCAACCTGATGCGGATCGAGTCCCGGCCGACCGGCGAGGGCCTGGGCCGGTACTGCTTCTCGATCGACGCGGAAGGGCACATCAGCGACCGCCGGGTGCGCGAGGCCCTGATGGGGCTGCACCGGATCTGCCGGAAGATCCGTTTCCTGGGGTCTTACCCCCGCGCCGACGAGGCCGCCCCGTCCGTACCCCCAAGCATGACGGATCACGAGTTCGTCAGGGCCGCCGACTGGCTCGCTCGCTGCCTGGACGGCCGTGGTGAGGACTGGGAGGCGTGCGGATCTGGGCGGCGTGCGTGCCTGGGCGGCGTGCGAACTGGGCGGCGTGCGGACGCGATCCGGCGGCCATTGTTCGGTGCGCCTGATGAAGCGGTGCCATAGCCCTTTCGTGGTGATGTCGTAAACGTGTCATTATCTTGCGCTGGCGACGCCATATCTGATTGTTGCTGGTGATGGTGCTCTACGGTGTTCTTTTCCCCATTCGGGTCTGTTCCGTGGAGACGTGCGACACAGACCCCCGGTGGCCTGCTCGGAATCAGGAGTAATAGGTACATGGGCCCATGTGTCTTTGGCGTGTTGACGCGTCAATCTGGTGAAGTTGTTCAGCCCGATTTCCAGGCCCGCGCTCCGCGCCCCAGGACGGGGTGGGGGAGCGTCTGATGGCCCTGCTCGACGTGGTCACGAAGGCCGGTCCCGAGCGGACATACGCTCGTCCACTGACCTCGGGTGACCGGGCCTACCTCGCCTTCAGCCGGCTCAATCCCGGGGAGTTCCAGGACGTCGGTGCGCTGCTGTTCGTCGACGGCCCTCCGCTGGAGCTGGCGGACCTGCGTGCGCACGTCGCCGAGCGGCTGCGCGACCCCCGGGCACGGATGCTTACCGACCGTCTCGAGACTGTCGCGGTCCGGTTCTCCGGTCGCCGCTCGACGGCGAACGAGACCCTCTGGGTCCGCGGTCCGGGCCTGAACGTCGACGACCACGTTGTCGCCATGGACCTACCGTCCGCCGACGGTGTTGGCGGTGTTGGCGGTGTGGGCGGGGGCGACGGTGGTGCCGGCGATGCGCGGCTGCGTGCCGCCGTCGACCGCATTGCCGCCCAGCCGATCGACCTCAGCCGGTCGCCGTGGATGCTCTACCTGCTGCGCGCCCCGGGGTCGTCCGGCACGGTGCTGGTGTATCGGACCAGCCACATCCAGCAGGAC
Source organism: Frankia sp. BMG5.23 (assembly GCF_000685765.2). Classification (NCBI taxonomy): domain Bacteria; kingdom Bacillati; phylum Actinomycetota; class Actinomycetes; order Frankiales; family Frankiaceae; genus Frankia; species Frankia sp. BMG5.23. The sequence goes on along the minus strand of NZ_JDWE01000039.1, from coordinate 18,007 downwards.
GGCTTCGCGCTCTACCAGGCGCTGCACCTGCTCTTCGGGGGGGAGGACGAACTCGACCTCGGTCTGCCTCCCGCTGTCCGCCGGCCGCGGCCCTCGGACTATGCGGGTTTCGTCGGCCGGGGGCTGCGTTGCCTGGCGCCCACCCGCGCCCTCGACGCCTGGGGCGGGCCGCCGGCCGGGCCGGCGCGACATTCCTGGGTCACCACCGATCTGGGCACGCTGCGAGCGGTGGCCCGCCACCACGATGTCACGGTCAACGACGTCTATCTCGCCGCGCTCGCCGGGGCGCTGCGGACGTGGTCCCTTCCCGAATGGCGCCGGGACCGTCAGCCCATCCACGCGCTGATGCCCATCAGTTTCCGGACCGCCGCCGAACGGAACGTGCTGTCGAACTATTCCTCGGGCGTGCGTGTCCCGCTTCCCTGCGGGGAGCCGGACCCCGGCCGGCGACTGGCGTGGATCGCCGCGGAGACCCGTCGCATGAAGAAGGGCGGGCTGGGGGTGGTGGAACGTCACCACTTCTCCACCCTGGCGACGATCGCCTCGCCCCGCATGCTCGCGGGCGCCGCCGCTTACCCGGCCCAGATCCGGAAGATGGCCCTGGTGGCGAGCAACGTCCGGACGATGCGCGGGCCGCTGGCTGTCGCGGGACGCGCGGTGACCGGGCTGGTCGGCACGGGCCAACTACTCGTCGGACGTCAGCATCTGGCCGTCGCCATGCTTGGCATCGACGAGCGGGTCGGTCTCACGTTCGTGGCCAGTGCCAGCGTGCCGAACCACGCCCGGTTGGGGCAGCTGTGGCTGGCGGAACTCGACGTGCTCAGCCGGCTGGTGCCCTCACGCCGGCGTGAGCGTGCCTGACGGACCGGTCCTGACCTTCCGGCCTTCGTCGCTGGCCGAGGCTGTCGAAGCGCTGGAGCGCACCATCGAGGGTTCGCTCATGGCTGGCGCAGCGACAGCACGCCGGGCGCGTTGAGATCGAACCGTGTCCCGAAGCCACGGCTGATCCTGGTGAGAACCCCCCGTAGCCACCCGGCGTCTTCGGGTGCGGCGCGCCACAACCGCATCCGCCGTGTCTGCAGGGGCACCATCCGCAGGCCGGTCAGCGTCGCGCCGGGCGGATCGACGGAGACCCCGGCGGAGACGAAGTACGCCAGCCGCAGATCGTCCCGGTACATTTCGTAGCCGGTAATGCCCTCGTAGTCGTTGATGAAGTCGCCACAGCCGTACAGGACAAGCCGGTCCCGGTACACCTCGACGGGACGCGGATGGTGCGACGAATGCCCGTGCACGACGTCGACACCGCCATCGATGAGCCGGCGGGCGAAGCGGATCTGGTCGTCGTCTACGTCATAGCCCCAGTTGGATCCCCAGTGGACGGAGGCGACGACGAGGTCACCGGGGCGCTTCGCCCGCCGGACGCGGGCGGTCACCTCCTCGGCGGTGGCGTCCGACAGTTCGGGGATGACGTCGATGCCGGCCCGGCCCGGGGCCGCGGCCCACGTCCGTGGAATGCCGCTGGAGGACAGGCCGAACGAGGAGACCAGGACCCGCCGGCCCCCGCCGAGCGGGACCATGGCCGGTTTGCACGCCTCGTCCGCGTCGCGTCCGGCTCCCACCGCTCTCAGCCCGGCCGTGAACAACGCGTCGAGGGTCTCGACGAGCCCGCGGTGGCCGAAATCCAGCAGGTGGTTGTTCGCCAGCACGCACACATCGGGCCGGCCGGCGGCCAGACAGGGAAGGTTGTCCGGACTCATCCGATAATGAACCTCCTTTCCGGCGGCGAAGTCATCGCACCGGGTGATGCTGTTTTCCAGGTTCACCACCCGAACATCGGCCCGGACCTCATCCAGCACGGGCAGCGCGTCACCCCAGGGCCAGGAGAATTCGACCGGACGAGGAATCGGGCCGTTCACCGCCTCCGCCAGCTCGACATAGGCGCGGGCATCCTGGACATATCCCTCGGAAAGCCTCGGATCGCCCGGATGCGGCAGAATCTGGTCGACACCGCGACCTAGCATCACGTCGCCGCAGAGGAACAGCGTCACCACGCCATCGTGCACGGTTCCAGCCTAGGCCACCGGCCCCCGGCCACCGGCCCGGATTCCGCCGGTTCGCCAAATTGACACCCCCCAGGGCAGGGCGGAACCTGTAGGCCGCGAGCGGAACCCCCCGAGGGGGTGGCCTCATGCACGGAGTAAGGAGCAACGCCTTCGCCGAGACTCATAACGGCGATCCGTGTCTCCCTCCGTGGCAGGGCCCTGACTCATACCGATTGCCGTGCGCCAGCTACCCGGAAGCGGTCCGCGCGAGCGGCGCACACGCCCCGCGTGCGGTGCCCGGCCCGGCCCGGGCGCCACCACGGGACGCTTGGCCACACGTATCAGGTTGGACGCCTTTCGGTGCCCCTCAAGCAGCGAAGAAAAAGGAACCAGCAATGAGAAGGATCGCCGCAGCCATAAGCGCCGTCCTGCTCCTCACCCTCAGCTTGGTCTTCACCGAGGCGGGGGTTTCTCGGGCGGCTCCACCGGTCACACCCGTGCTCATGCACATCCGCTTCGCCCACGCGGCCAGCGCCCGGGTGGACATCGTCACCTTCGTCTTCCGGCCGTCAGCGCCGAAAGATGTCAGAGCCGAGTACGTGCCGAGATCGGGGCTGATCCAGGACGGATCCGGTAATCGAGTCTTTGTGCTGGGCCGATCCTTCGTGAAGGTCACCTTCCACAATTCCGCCGCGCACAACATCGAAGGTCGACCCGCCGCTCCAAGGAACCTCTTCCCTCTCGGCCGGACAACGAATGTCGTCCACGTGAAGCAGGGCGGCGACTTCGAGGGTGTGGTGACCTACTACCTCGGGCTGTGTGGACGCAGGCCAGCACCGCCGGCGCATCCGACCGTGAGCAGCGTGGGCCGCGACGTCATCCTGAGCATCCCAACGCGGTAGCGGTAACACGCCACAGCGCCCTGCCCCGTTGCGCGATCGACGCTTTGGTGTTCGTGGCGTTGATGAACGCGAGGTAGGAGGTCCGTCTGCCTCGACGCTTCCCCGATCGACGCCACATTGTGGGCGTTACCCGATTCTGATCGATGGGCCAGGCGGGCCGGTGGATGAACGTCCAGGACAGATCCGGTACAAAAAATCCGGTACAAAATGGACAACACCGGCCCACCAGGCCATCGGGATCAAAATATCCCGGGAGCCCAGGCTAGCAGTTGACGAACTCCGGTTGCTGGTTGAGGACCTGGCTCTCCGGGGAGACGAAGCGGCGGTACTGCTCGCCGCTCGTGGCCTGGGGGCGGAAAGCGGCCAGCCGATGGCAGTTCTGGAAGGCCAGCGCCACGCCGAAGTGCCGTTCCAGAGCCGCGCGTATCGAGGTGCTGGCCATCGCCCGCAACAGCTGGCCCTGCTCGGCGTCGTCCGCGGGCGGGGTCTGGTTGTCGGCGAAGTCGCGGGTTGCGGTGGGCAGCTCGCCGGCGAGCCGCTCGACCAGGCCGTAGGCGTAGGGCAGGGAAGTGCGGATGCAGGCGAGGAAGTCGGCCTCGTCGACGTGACCTTGTTCGGCCTGCTCCAACAGGTCGGGCGACACCGTCAGGGACATGGATACCTCCTGGGCTGGTGGCAGCGACAACGATCACCACTGTCTTGGATGTAACAACCGTTGTCAATACCAACAGTAATACTCCGTATGCAGATCGATTGCGCCGCGACGGGGCGCCCCGACACCCCGCCGGATCTGCCATGCGATGCGACGCGTCCGCCTCCATGCACCCGGCGCACGCCCCGGTGGACGGTACAGGACGTCCGACCCGACAAAGCACCTGGTCGATCATGTGGACGGTTGGACGGTTGGACGGTTGGACGGTTGGACGGTTGGACGGTTGGACGGTTGGACGGACGGTTGGACGGGTGGACGGGTGGACGGACGGTTGGACGGGTGGACGGACGGTTGGACGGGTGGACGGACGGGTGGACGGGTGGACGGGTGGGTGGACGGGTAGGCGGCGGGGAGGCTCGCCCCGCGTCATCGCCGACCGCTCGAACTCGAACTTGTAACGGTTTCCATTAGCGACTACCTTTGCGGCAATGAATCCCGGTCCTGCTAGCAGGTCCGGTCGGGTAACAAGCAGGGAGATCGTGGTGGATGGTGCACGGCTGGTCACGGTGCGGCGCTGGCGGGTGCGGCCCGGGCGGGTGCCGCGCGGCCTGGGGGTAGTGGCCGCCGGCGTGGCGATGGTCGTGGCCGCGTGTGGGACGTCCTCGTCGGGGAACACCGGGACCGGCGCCACCGGCGGCAAGAAGATCACCGTGGTGGCGGCCGAGAACTTCTGGGGCAGCATCGCCGCCCAGCTGGGGGGCGACCGGGTGGCGGTCACCAGCATCATCGACAATCCCGACGCCGACCCGCATGACTATGAGCCGACCCCCGCCGACGGCCGGGCGATCGCCGGTGCGCGGCTGTTCATCGACAACGGCGTCGGCTACGACCCGTGGGCGGGCAAGCTGGCGGCGGCCAACCCGGCGACCGGGCGGGTGACGCTGACCGTCGGCGACCTGGTCGGCGCGAAGGACGGCGACAACCCGCATCGCTGGTACAACCCGGATGACGTCGCGAAAGTGATCGACCAGGTCACCGCCGACTACAAGAAGATCGACCCCGTCGACTCGGGCTACTTCGATCAGCAGCGGGCATCCTTCACCGCCACGACCCTCAAGCCGTACACCGATCTCATCGCGACAATCAAGAAGAAGTATGCCGGGACGCCGGTCGGGGCCTCGGAGAGCATCTTCGCGATGCTGTCCCCAGCGCTCGGGCTGAACCTGCTGACCCCGCCGGCCTTCCTGCGTGCGATCTCGGAGGGCAGCGATCCGACTGTCGCGGACAAGAGCACCAGCGACAGCCAGATCAAGACCGGGAAGATCAAAATCTACGTCTACAACAGCCAGAACGCCACCCCGGACGTGCGGCGGCAGATCGAGGAGGCGAAGGCGGCCCACATCCCGGTGACCACCATCACCGAGACGCTCGTCCCGGCCGGAGCGTCGTTCCAGGACTGGCAGGTCGCCCAGTTGGAAGCCCTGCGCGGGTCGCTGGCGCAGGCAACCGGAAAGTAAGCGGAAGGTGACGAGAATGGCGGCGGTGGCGCACCCTCGAACCGACGGCGCGAGCGCCGAGGTTGACGCGGCGGTGGCGCCGGTCAGCGCCGGCAGGCCGGCCGCGCCGGCGGTGATGTTCGAGGGTGCGGCGGTTCGTCTCGGTGGGCGGATGGTGTGGAGCGGGGTGAACGTCGAGGCCGGCGCGGGGGAGTTCGTCGCGATCCTCGGTCCCAACGGCGTCGGTAAGTCCACCCTGCTCAAGGCGGCCCTTGGCCTGCTGCCGCTGGCCGCGGGGCGGGTGGTGGTGCTGGGCCGGCATCCCGGGCGGGCCCGCACCGAGGTCGGTTATCTGCCGCAGCGACGGAGCTTCGACCCGTCGGTACGGATCCGGGGGCTTGACATCGTCCGCCTCGGTCTCGACGGCCACCGGTGGGGTCTGCCGCTGCCCGGCGGAGATCGCGCCCGGACCGCGCGGCGGCGCGTCGCCGAACTCGTCGAGCAGGTCGGCGCCACCGGCTACGCCCACCAGCCGATCGGCCGGCTGTCCGGTGGGGAGCAGCAGCGGCTTCTGATCGCCCAGGCGCTCGCCCGCCGGCCCCGGCTGCTGCTTCTCGACGAACCGTTGGACAGCCTGGACCCGCCCAACGCCGCCTCGGTCGCGACCCTCATCCGCACCATCTGCCAGACGGCGGGGGTGACCGTGCTGATGGTCGCCCACGACGTCAACCCAATCCTGTCCAGCCTCGACCGGGTCATCTACCTCGCCGGCGGCGGCGCGGTCTCGGGCCCTCCCGCCGAGGTCATCACCAGTGCGACGTTAAGCCGGCTCTACCAGGCCCCCATCGAGGTGCTGACCACCTCCGACGGGCGCCTCGTCGTCGTCGGCCAGCCCGAGCCGCCCGCCGTACACGCCGACCGTCACGACGGGACCGGCCACCTGTGATCACTGCAGCGGTGGTCGCGACCGACGCGGGCCTGTCGTGGGACCTGGTCCGCGACGTTCGGCAGATGTTCGCCTACCCGTTCATGGTGAACGCGTTCCGGGCCGGAACCATCGTCGCGCTGACCGCCGGGGCAACCGGATGGTTCATGGTCCTACGCCGCCAGGCCTTCGCCGGCCACACCCTCGCCGTGGCCGGTTTCCCGGGCGCGGCCGGGGCGATCTGGCTCGGCTTGGGCGCGACCTACGGCTACTTCGCCTTCTGCCTCACCGCGGCGCTGATCATCGCGGCCATCCCCGGGGCGGGCGGGGCAGCCGCCGGGCGGGCCGCGGAGTCGGCCACCATCGGTACCGTCCAGGCGTTCGCGCTGGCCTGCGGATTCCTGTTCGTCAGCCTGTACAAGGGATTCCTCGGCGGGGTCAACACGCTGCTGTTCGGCAGCTTCCTGGGAATCACCGACGACATGGTCCTCACGCTGACCGCCGTCGCCGTGGCGGTCCTGGCAGTGCTGGCGCTCATCGGGCGGCCGCTGCTGTTCGCCTCGCTCGATCCAGCCGTGGCTGCCGCCGCCGGAGTGCCGGTGCGGGGTCTGTCGGTGGCTTTCCTGATCATGCTCGGGAGCACCGCCGCGGAGGTCAGCCAGATCACCGGAACCCTCCTCGTCTTCACCCTGCTGGTCATCCCGGCCGCGACCGCACAGGTCCTCACCACCCGACCGGCCCTCAGCCTCACGCTCACCGTGCTGCTAGGCCTGCTGGTCACCTGGGCCGGGCTGACCGTGGCCTACTACTCGCCCTATCCGATCGGCTTTTTCATCACCAGCTTCTCCTTCGGCCTGTACCTCCTCGCCCGTCTCGCCGTCGGCGCGCACGACCTGCTCGGCCGGGCCGCCCGCGTCCCCCGGATGACCGGAGCAGCAGCATGACCGCGGCCACGGCGGACACGGGACTGACCGCGATGTTCGAGCACCCGTTCATGCAGAATGCGTTCATCGCCGGAACGGGGATTGCCATGGCGGCCGGACTCGTCGGCTACTTCCTCGTCCTGCGGGCCCAGGTCTTCACCGCCGACGCGTTGTCCCATGTGGCGTTCACCGGCGCACTCGCCGCCCTGGCCACCGGGATCGACGCCCGAGTCGGCCTGTTCGCCGCCACCGTCGCCGTCGGATGCGCCCTCGGCGCCCTCGGCGCCCTCGGCCCCCGCGGCCACGCCGATGACGTCGTCATCGGCAGCGTGTTCGCCTGGGTCCTCGGCCTCGGGGTGCTCTTCCTCACCCTTTACACCACCCACCGCAACACCGGCAACGGCACCGCCGGTGTCACCGTCCTGTTCGGCTCGATCTTCGGCCTGGACGCCTCCCACGCCTGGGAGGCTGCCATACTCGCCGTAATCCTCTGTCTCGCCACCATCGCGATCGGGCGTCCCCTGCTGTTCGCCAGCCTGGACGGCGCGGTCGCGGCCGCCCGAGGTGTCCCCGTCCGCCTCCTCGGCGTCGGTTTCCTCGGCCTCGTCGGGGCGACCGCAGCCGATGCCACCCAGGCCGTCGGTGCCCTGCTGCTCCTCGGTATGCTCGCCGCACCCGCCGGCACCGCCCACCGGCTCACCGCCCACCCTTACCACGGAATGATGATCTCCACCGCGGTGGCGGTCGCGGTGACCTGGGTCGGGCTGACCACCAGCTACCTCGCCCCGCGGATCCCCCCGAGCTTCGCCATCCTTGCCACCGCCACCGCCACCTACACCGTCACGCTGATCGTCACCCGACTGGTCGCGGACTCGGGCTTGGCGCGGCCGGTGCGGCATCTGTCCGCGGATGCGCCTCGTTCGGCCTGATCGAACCCACCGGCGCCACCAGCGCGGTCGCGCGCAATCCCGGGAGGCGCCAGGTCAGAGCCCGAGCAGCCGGCCGCAGATCGACTCGACCGCGCCCGGCACGCCCGGGTTGTGCCGCAGGTGCGGGGTGCGGGCCGTGTCGTTGACGACGGCGACCGCGGCGTGCACCCGGATCCGGGCGGCGGTGGGGTCGAGCTCGGGGTGCACGAGCCGGAGCAGGTGAACCCATTCGGTGAGGTAGTCGTGCTGGGCCCGACGGGCGGCGTGGCGTTCGTCCTCCGGCAGATGCTCGACTTCGGTGATCAGCAGCCCGATCAGGTCGTGGTGGGCCTGGGTGAACCGGATGTAGGAGCCGACCAGTCGGCGCAGGGCGTCGGCGGCGCCGTTCGAAGTCCGATAGATCGCGCTGACGTCCATCAACAGGGCGGCCGTGCTGCGCTGGAACGCGGTGCGCAGCATGTCCAGCTTGCTCGGGAAGTGGTGGTAGACGCTGGGGCCGGTGATGCCGACGGCGTTGCCGACGTCCTCGATGCCGACGCCGGCGTAGCCGTGGGTGGCGAACATCCGCACCGCCTGGGTGAGCAGCGCCTCGCGGCGGGAGGCCAGCCGCAACGGCGGTCCGGCCGGTGGTGGCGGTCCGGCCGGTGGTGGCGGCGATGCGGCGCAGGTGCCGGGCAGCGGGGTGTCCAGCACGAGGTCGGTGAGCTCGGCGAGCAGGTCGTCGTAGGCGGGCCGGGGCAGGTCCAGGTGGTGGAAGGACGGGCTCATCAGCACGGCCAGCATCGCCCAGGTGAGCAGGTCCGCGGTGGGGGCGTCGAGCTCGGGGCGGGCGGCGCGCACCCGGCCGGTGAGGCGGCGTCCGATCTCGCGGACCTCGGCGCGCAGCAGGGCATGGTCGTCAGGGGTCAGATGGCGGGCTTCGCGCTGCCAGAGCACGCCGATATGGCGTTCGTCGAGGCAGCGAGCGGCGAGCCGGGCCGACGCCGTGGCGTGGTCGGCGCGGTCGGCGAGATCGAGATCATCGAGCAGGTGCCGCAGCGGGGCCAGGCCTGCGGCGATGACCTCGCGGAGCAGGTCCTGTTTACCGGAGAAGTGCCGGTACAGCGCGGACGGGCCGACCGCCACGGCTTCGGCGAGATCGGTCATGCCGATCTGGTCGTAGCCGCGGCGGGCGAACAGGTCCGAGGCGGCGCCAAGGATCAGCGCCCGCCGGTTACGCGGGCGGGTGCCGCGCGGCGGCGCAAGCGTGCGGTCCGGCAGAACAACCCCCTCGGTACAACCCCCTCGGTCTCCTCGGTGTGGATCAGCCTACCTTCTCGTAGAGGGTGACCACGGCGGCGCCGCCGAGGCCGATGTTATGCTGCAGCGCCACGGTCACGTCCTCGACTTGGCGCTTGTCGGCCTCGCCGCGCAGCTGCCACACCAGCTCCGCGCACTGCGCCAACCCGGTCGCGCCCAGCGGGTGCCCCTTGGACAGCAGCCCACCCGACGGATTGGTCACCACCCGGCCGCCGTAGGTGTTGTCGCCGTCGACGATGAACTTCTCCGCCGTGCCCTCCGGAGTCAGCCCCAGCGCCTCGTAGGTCATCAGCTCATTGGTGGTGAAGCAGTCGTGCAGCTCCACCACGCGCACATCGAGCGGGTCCACCCCGGCCACCTCGTACACCTGCCGCGCGGCGGCCGCGGTCATGTCGTAACCGACCAGGCGCATCAGGTCCCCGTCGAACGAGGACGGGGTATCCGTGGTCATCGCCTGCGCGGTGATCGCCACATCGGCGCGCAGGCCGTGGGCGCGCGCGAAGTCCTCGGAAACGACCACCGCGGCGGCCGCGCCACAGGTGGGCGGGCAGCACTGCAGCCGGGTCAGCCAACCGAGGATCCGCGGCGAGGCAAGAACCTCCTCCACGGTCACCGGATCAGTGAACACCGCATACGGGTTGTTGGCCGCGTGCCGGCGCGACTTCACCGAGATCCGCGCGAATACCGCCGGGTCCATCCCGTACTTCTCACAGTAGGCCGCACCCGCACCGGCGAAGTACCGCGGTGCGAACGGCACCCCCTCGACCTCGCCCTGCACCTTGGTGACCACCTCGTCGAACCGCTCGAAGGCGTTGGGCCGGTCGTCCCACTGCATCGTCAGCGCGCCGCGCCGCATCTGCTCGAACCCGAACGCCAGCACGCAGTCCGCCGCCCCGGAAGCCACCGCCTGCCGCGCCAGGAACAGCGCCGACGACCCACTAGAGCAGTTGTTGTTCACGTTCACCACCGGCGCCCCGGTCATCCCCACCCGGTACAGCGCCTTCTGCCCGCTCGTCGAGTCGCCGTACACATAGCCGGCGTACGTCTGCTGGACCGCCGCCAGGTCGATCCCGGCATCGGCCAACGCCGCCCTGACCGCCCCCTCGGCCAGCACGTCGTAGCTGTCGCTCCTGCTCGGCGTCGCGAACGGCACCATGCCGACGCCCGCCACCATCACCCGACCGCTCATCACCACTCCCTAGGCTAGCTGCTGTTCACTTAATACCGTGAGCACCACAGTAGCGCACGTCAGGGGGAGAGGTGTGGCGTAAGCATGCTTGCGAGGATTCACAAGGCGGAGCGATGCGGATGCGTCACGGCCTGCGGTCGAGCGAAGTTCCACGCCGGTCAGTGGTTGAGCGCCCACAGGCCGACCAGGTTCGCGAAGGTGAAGACCACCGCGATGACGACGGCGAGGATGAGCCGCCTGCGGCGCTCGCGGCGGCGCCAGGTGGCCCGCGCCCGCCGGTAGGCGTCGGGCGACACGGGCACGCCGCCGGCGAGAGCGTCCAGGGCGTCGTGCAGCCGTCGTTCGGTGTCGCTGAGCGGCCCGGTGTGATATATCATGTCTGGGACTCCATCGCGCGGGACAGCGCCGTCATTCCTCGCGCCACATGGGATTTCACTGCGCCGCAGGAAATCCCCATGACTGCGGCTATCTCGGATTCCTTCAGATCGAGCCAGTACCGCAGTACCAGGGCCTCCCGCTGGCGCGGCGACAGCCGCTGTAACGCGACGACTACAGCTCGCTGTTCGTGCCGCAGCAGCGCTTGCGTCTCCGCCGATTCTACCTGGTCTGATGGCCATCCCATGTTTTTTCGGACAACCTGGAGATGGCGCAGTCGCATTCGGGTGAGATTGCAGACTATGCTACGTAGATACGGCAGGGTGGCGGTCGAGTCCCGCAGTTTTCGCCAGCGCCGGTAGAGCTCGTAGAACGCCTGCGCGGCGATATCCTCCGGGTCGTCCGCGCCGAGGAGGGCGGCCAGTCGTACCAATGAGACGTAGTGGGTGTTGAAGAGCCGCGCGATGGCGGTCTCCCGATCAAGATCGTGAAGATTCACCTGGATCTTGTCGGCCGGCAGCAGAGTGGCGGCGTCGCCGGCAGTGACGGCTGCTGGATCTTTGGGAATGCCCTGCACCGCCCGCACCGTCCTCACCGCCATCCCGGCGCGTCCGGCCGGGGGAGTCGGTCCACCTGGGATGTCCGGCTGCTCCGGGCCACGCCGACGCGGTGAAGGACCGGGGTGAGCGCGGTGGCGACCGCCAGGTTCAGCCCGAGCGCGAGGAGCGCCGTGTACAGCGGCACGGACGCCCCGAACAGGTGCAGGTTCACCACCGCGGAGAATTCGCCGGAGGTTACCAGGCAGGTTCCCGCCGCCATTCCTACCGCCCATCCGGCAAGCAGCGCACCGCGATGCAGCCAGGTGGAGAACAGGCCGATCCCGACCGCCGGGAAGGTCTGGAGTATCCAGACCCCGCCCAGCAGCTGCAGATCGATGGCATCCTGGTCGCGCAGACCGAGCACGAAGGCGAATGCCCCGATCTTTGTCACCAGCGAGACACCGCGAGCCACCCGGACCTGATGCTTAGGGGTGGCCGTGGGGTGAAAATACTCGACGTATACGTTGCGGACGAAGAGCATGGCGACCGCCACCGACATCACCGCCGCGGGGACGAGCGCCGCGACAACGAGCGCGCCGAATACGACGCCGGTGACAACCGGTGGGGCCAGCTGCTGGACGAGCAGAGGGACAGCTGCTTCGGCCTGCCCGCGGGGTGTGCGTACCCCCGTGGCCAAGGCGGCAACGCCGAGCAGCCCGAAGAGTCCGAGCAGGCCCGTCCATGCGGGCAGGGTGACCGCCGAGCGGCGCAGGACGTCGGGGTCCTTCGCCGCAAATGCGGCGGTGAGCACGTGCGGGTACACCAGCAGGGCCATCGCCGAGCCGAGCACGAGGCTCGCGAACGAGGCGAACGTCGACGGCTCCAGCGTGAGCGACGGATCCGGCAAGCCGTCCGTGGCCATGTTCCGCCGTGCTGCGGCAAAGATCTCGCCGGGTCCGCCGAGCCTGGCTAGGACGAGTCCGACCACGGCGAAGACCGCCAAAAAGATCAGAATTCCTTTGGCGACCGAGACGAGTGCCGGAGCGCGGATGCCGCTGCGGTAGGTCGCGACGGCGAGCACCCCGAACACCGAGGCCAGCACCAGGTCGCCGGGCAGCCCAGGCGGGGTGAGGCCGCCGGCAACGAGCACCGCGCGGACGCCGACCAACTGCAGCGCGATGTACGGCGTGGTGGCCACGATTCCGGTCAGCGCCACGGCGAGCGCGAGCAGCGGCGACCGGTGGCGTTCCCGCACGTAGTCGCCCACCGTGACGTAATCATGGCGCCGAGCCGTCTCCGCCAGACGTGGGAGGAGCACGAAGGCCAGCGGATAGACGATGATCGTGTAGGGCAGCGCGAAGAAGCCGAGAGCGCCCACGCCGTAGACGAGGCCGGGCACCGCGGCGAAGGTATATGCGGTGTAGATCGCACCGCCGAGCAGGAACCAGGTCAGAACGCCACCGAACGGGCGCCCTGCGAGCGCCCACCCTTCCGGCGAGGGGAGCTCGTCCCGCCGATGGAACGCGCGCGCCCTTACCGATAGTAACGAAGTGCCTGCTATCGCGACGGTGAATCCCGCCACGGTCGTCCCGTCGGCCATCCGACACCTTCCGTTGCACGCGGCTTCCCGTACGGCGCGGCGAGGTCGCCGGTGGAAGCCCGCCCGGTCGTCCCCCGGTCCTTATTCCAGTTGCGCACCGAGCCGGCGCGGTTGACACGACATCATCCCGCAACAAGTCGTAAACCTGTAGCTCACCAAGTCGTAAACCGCGGAGGCGCGGCGAGCAACTCTCCCGGTGACACCATCGCGGCCTGCGTGACCACCCGGCCTGGGTACCTGGGCCGGCCGGTGGTCCACCAGGAAGATCAAAATGCAGGGAGATCAGGATGTGGCACGATGAGCAGGGCCGGGACACTCCGCTGGGTGTCCCGGCAAACTCCGCGGCAGGAATCCCGGCAGGGCCCGTGCCTGCAACAGACCGGCCGGCCGCCGGTCGTCCGGCCCGCGCGGCGGCACGTCGGCGGCAAACCGCCGCGGTCGCGTGTCTCGGGACACCGTTCGCAGCCCTGCTGGCGGTCCCGCTTTATGCGCATGATGAGCCACGGCTGGCCGGGGTGCCGTTCTTTTACTGGTATCAGCTTGCCTGGGTGCCCTTAAGCGCGCTGCTGACCGCCGCCGCTTGGCGGCTGGACAGCCGGGGGACGGCGCCGGAAGGCCTGCGGTGATCCAGGTCACCGACCGGGCCCGGGCCGCGCTCCGCGAGGGCGAGGTAGTTATTTTTGACTGGGCCCCGCTGGGGCTGTGCTGCGCCTGCACCGGTCAACTGTGGCTGCGCCCCGCGCCGCGGGCGCTTGTGCCGCGGCACCGGGGCTTCCGCCCGGTGGACGCGGATCCCGGTGGCAGCGCCGTAGCCCATCCACTCGCCTATCCGTTCCTCCTGGGCCGCGATGTCACAATCGACTGCCGCTCGCGGCTCGGCTTCCGGCGCTTCAGCACCGACCTGCCGCCCGATGTCGGGCTCGCTGACCTGCTCGGCCTGGCCGCTCTCGCCAAGGGACGCATCGTATGACTACCCATCTCGATACTGCCGGAACCGGTCTTCCGCCTGGCGGCGGTCGTGCGCCTGGCCATGGCCGGAGGACCGGCCGGCTCCGATCGATAGCCATCTGGACCACGGTGTCGGCGGTCGGCGCGATCAGCTGGGCTGTGCTCGCGATGTCCCGCCACGAGTCGATCTCTGCGGCGTGGATCCTGCTCGCCGGCCTGGGATCCTTCGCCATCGCCTACCGCTTCTACGCCCGGTTCATCGCAAACCGGGTGCTGCGGGTGGATGACAGCCGGGCGACGCCGGCCGAACGCCTCGACAACGGCGTCGACTACGAGCCGACCGACCGGCGGGTCCTGTTTGGCCACCACTTCGCTGCCATCGCCGGGGCCGGTCCGCTCGTCGGCCCGGTGCTCGCCGTACAGATGGGGTATCTGCCCGGGACGATCTGGATCATCGCCGGTGTTATTTTCGCCGGTGCCGTGCAGGACATGGTGACGTTGTTCTTCTCCATGCGGCGGGACGGCAAGAGCCTGGGCCAGATGGCGCGCGACGAGATCGGCCCGGTGGGCGGGACGGCGGCACTAGTCGCCGTCTTCGCCATAATGATCATTTTGCTGGCGGTGCTGGCGCTTGTCGTGGTGAACGCGCTCGCCGCCTCTGCATGGGGCACCTTCTCGATCGCGATGACCATCCCGATCGCCCTGTTCATGGGCATTTACCTGCGGGTGCTGCGACCCGGCCGGGTCGCTGAGGCCACCGCCGTCGGTGTCGCCGGACTGTTCGCGGCCCTTGTCGGCGGCCGCTGGATCCAGGACTCCGCCCTCGCCTCCGCCTTTACACTCAGCCCGAAGGCATTGGTCGCCTGCCTTGTCGGCTACGGCTTTGTCGCCTCGGTGCTGCCGGTGTGGCTCCTGCTCGCGCCCCGCGACTACCTCTCGACCTTTATGAAGGTCGGCACCATCGGGCTGCTCGCCATCGGCGTTCTCGTCGAATTTCCGGTACTTCAGGCGGACGCAGTCAGTACTTTCGCGACCAGGGGAAACGGGCCGGTGTTCGCCGGCAGCCTGTTCCCGTTCGTCTTCATCACCATCGCCTGCGGTGCCCTGTCCGGATTCCACTCCCTCATCGCGTCCGGCACCACGCCGAAGATGATTCAAAAGGAGTCCCAGGTCCGGTTCATCGGTTATGGGGCGATGCTGACCGAGTCCCTTGTCGCACTGATGGCGCTGATCGCGGCGGCGGTGCTCAGCCCGGGCCTCTACTACGCCATGAATGCGCCCGGTGGGGTCGTCGGCAAGACCGCGGCGTCGGCTGCGTCCGCGGTCACCGACCTCGGTTTCACCATCACCCCGGACGCCCTCGACTCCGCGGCCCGGGCCGTCGGTGAATCGACGCTGGTAGCCCGCACCGGAGGTGCACCGACGCTCGCTGTCGGCATGTCCAACATCCTTTCAGGCGCATTCGGGGGCGGCCGCCTCGCCGCCTTCTGGTACCACTTCGCGATCATGTTCGAGGCGCTGTTCATCCTGACCACTGTCGACGCCGGAACCCGGGTCGGCCGATTCATGTTGCAGGACATGCTCGGGAACGTATGGAAGCCAATCGGCCGGGTGAGCTGGTGGCCCGGGGTCTGGCTGAGCAGCGTGCTGGTGGTCGGCACCTGGGGCTACTTCCTCTGGACCGGGGCAACCGACCCGCTCGGCGGCATCAACCAGCTGTTCCCGCTGTTCGGGATGGCCAACCAGATGCTTGCCGCCATCGCATTGGCGGTCGTCACCACCCTGTTCGTCAAGAGTGGGCGAGCGCGGTGGGCCTGGGTGCCCGGCGTCCCGCTCGGCTGGGATGTCGCCGTCACCTTCACCGCGGCCTGGCAGAAGGTTTTCTCGGACGATCCCAAGCTCGGCTTCCTCGCCCAACGGCACCGCTATGCCGACGCGCTCGACGACGGCAGGGTTCTGGCGCCCGCGAGGAGTATCAGCGACATGCACAAAGTCGTCCAGAACTCGACCGTGGACGGGATCATAGCGATAGTGTTCGCTCTGCTAGTGCTCGTCGTGCTCGCCGATGCGGTACGGGTGTGCATACGGGCTGTCCGCACCCGGGCGCCGATAACCACCACCGAAGCGGACTATGTAGCCTCCCGTTTTGTCGCGTCCGGGGGATTGTTGGCGATCGCTGAAGAGCGCCAACTGCTCGCGGATGCGGTCCAGGCGGCCGGGGCCCCTCAGCCCGAGCCCGTCACACCGCCGCTGCGCCGCTGCGCCGCTGACAACATTCCGCGAAAATAGCGAGAGTTGAATCTGTTTGCGCCGGGACGAGCTGGCGACGGCCATCAGGCCGGAACCCGCTCGTCCCGGCGCGACCAATTGACGGGCCGGCGGCCGACGGGGCAATGGCCGTACGTTAAATGGCTCTTCGCGGTAGGCTGGAATGCGTGGTCACACGGCCACGGGCTTCGGTCAGGCTGTGTTCACGAGGTGTACTGATGGTCAATGTGTGGGGTTAGTGTTCCTGGTGATGGCTGTGGGTGTGTGATAGATCCTTTGCATGAGGCGTGCGACGGGTTGACGCCCGCGGAGCAGGTGGAACGGGAGCGGGTCCGGATGGCTGCGGCTGACCGGTTCGCGGCGGGAACGACCCGAACGGAGATGGCGCGGGAATTCAAGGTGACCCCGAAAACGGCGGGCTGCGGGTATCGCGCCTGGGAATCGAGAGGCGTAGCCGGCACGGCTGGTCGGTCAGATGCCGGCCCGTCGTGCGCTGGAACGCGACGACACCGCGGCGCGGGAGTGGGTCAAGTGGGAGTGGCCGGCGCTACAACCACGGCGGCGGCCCGGGATGCCCGGGTCTGTTTCCTCGACGAGACAGGGCAGGGCCTGAGGCCGCCACGGGGCGGACGTGGGCGCGGCGTGGGGTGACCCCCGGTGGTGCGGGTACCCGGTCGGGGTGGGCCCGGGCGGGTGAGTGTGGTCGGGATGGTCTGCTACCGGTCCGGCTACACCCCCCGACCTGAACCAGCCCGAGAGGGTATCTGGTCCCATCTGAAACGCGCAACCGCGCCGATCGGCTCCTTCGACGACAGCACCGAGGGTTTGTGCTGTCCATCGACAACCGCCGCCGCAGGTTGGCAACATCGAGCTCCCCGACCCGCTCACGTGCCCGGTCTCGCTCGGCCCGTGCCGCGCCCAACTCCGTCTCGTGACGCTCGGCCGCGTCCGCCACGGCCCGCCGCAGCCGTTCGTTCGTCGCGGCCAGCTTGTCGTTCACCGCCCGGGCCGCGACCTACTCGCCGGCCAGCTCCTCGGCTGCCGCGAGACGCGGCCCCATGACATCAGGGCTCCGTCAAAGTCTGTTTTGGCTGGTCAGGGCGATGATCTGGAGGACGAGCCCAGGGTCTCTGATGGTGGCTCGGCGGGCCTGTCTGATGTTCTTGTAGCCTGCCAGGCGTAGTGCGCTGATCGTGGTATCGCGGGCGATGGCCCAGTTCAGGGCGGCGTTCTTGGTGCGGATGGTGTGGCGGTCCTCGTCCATGGTCCGGTCGCGGACATGGTGAATGGCCTCGACCGTCCAGTGGCCACGAGCCCACCGGGCCAGCTGCGCGGGGCTGGCCTGGTCGGTGGACAGGCTCGTGACCAGGTAGAACTCCTCGGTCGAGGTCGCAGCCGGGCTGGTCGTGGTCTTCTTACGGCGGGTGGTCCGGGCCAGCTTGACCACCTGCCGGGTACCTCGGAACCCGACCAGGGACGGCGCGGAGGGGGTCAACGCCTTCAGCGCGCGTTCCTCGATCCGGCCGTGGGCCTTCTCCCGGGTCACGTGCTGGTTTCCGAACTCGTCCCACGGCAGCCCGGCCAGCTTCGCCCGCACGGTGGGCTGGTTGCCCTTGATCGAGAAAAGCCAGTGGCCGCCCTTCGCCCGGATCGCCCGGGCCAAGGGTTCGTGTGCGTGCAGGCAGTCGGTCGTGACCAGCGTGTTGTGGTCACACACCCGGTTGACCAGCGTCCGTACCGAGGCGATCTCGTCGCCGGCCACGACCCGTTGATGCCCGAGCGCGGTCCCGGTGTCGTGGCGGACGGCCTCGACGACCGCCTCCTGGCGCACCGACCCCTGTGGCGGGCGGGAACGGGCGCCCTTCATCACCTTCCCGTCAAAGGCCACCGCTACCAGGCCGCCCGGGTCCGCGGGCCCGG
>NZ_JDWE01000038.1:0-42347 GCF_000685765.2 Frankia sp. BMG5.23 | reverse complement strand
GGGCCACCACGGCACGCCTGCCCACCCTCGTCGCCCCGCCCGCCGGTACGCACCGGTCCCGGCCGACGAGGGCCACCACGGCACGCCTGCCCACCGGAAAGAAGACTCGCAGTGTCCCCCGATCCGGACGCTAGCGACACACCATTGCCACGGTCACCCAACCACAATCCGGCGGATGAAATCCGGGAGGCTCACAGCGTTCGCGCTGCGCTCCCGCGAGGTGAGATCGTCGTCATTCTCTCGGCGCGGGAGTTCAGCCTCCCTACCGTGCTCAAACACTTAAAGGCGGGAAGGACAGTTCTTGTCCTTCCCGCCCAAAGCAAGCCGCCTAGCGGCGCATAGGAGAGGTTCAACTCCCGATCCGCGCACCGCTTTCCCAGCGGAAGCACAGCCCATTACCAAGGTCAACTATTCCGTCCGTGCCGCTAGCGTCCGTGAAGCCGGCACCAATCGTGAGTCCCCACTCCCCACCATGCTGGGTAAGTGCCAGCCCCCACGAGTCCTTAATGGCGCGGACCATACCCCGCTTTACGTCGGTGTCGGCGGTCGCCCACATGTGGGCGACCGTCTGCCCGGTCTCCGCGTAGTCGTACACGTCCGGAACAATCTCAAACGTGTCTATGACCGCCCGTAGAGCCTTTCGATCGGCGACCAACTCCTCTAGTTTGTCGTCATCTTCCTCGACAGCTATACGGCTTTTGATCTTGACGTACTCTGCTCGCATCTCGTCAAGCTCGTGAGCGTTGCCGGCCACCCGCTGGAATGCGAGTATGGGGGTCGCGTCGGCGGACAACATCGAATCGATGACGTCGATCACACTGGACGCGTCGCAACCTTTGAAGACCCCGCACGCTTTCCGCTGCTTGGCGGTCCCACCACAGCGCAGCTTCGGAGTACGCGGGTTTCCGGCCGGTGTGTACCCGGCGTTGACATGCAGCCGTTCGCCACACGACGGGCAGGCCAGCACGCCGGACAGCCAATTGACGGGCCGGGCCACCGGGCGCCCACCCTTATTGCCCCTAGCGTCCGTCAGGTTCGCGGAAAGGACGTTGTTCGCGCGCCACCACAACGGCGAGTCGACCACCGGGGTAACCGCATGCGCCCACGTCTCGGACACACCCTCATACGTATACCGGCACTCCACCACCCCGGTATGATTCGCAGCGAAACGCACAAGATTCTTAATCGACTGCGGGTACACGTCGTAAGCACGGGCAATGGACTGCAACGACTCACGACCGGCGACACGCTCGAAAATGTCCCGCACCGACGTCGCGTCGGTGCAGTACGCCTGCTTCCCGTAACGCTCTCCTCGCGTCGCCCACAGCATCGGCAGCGGCCCGTGATGCGCACCATTCGCGATGATCATAGAGATGCCGCGATATGTGGTCTGCTTGACCGTCTTGGACTTCTCCGCATTCGCGTGCTGAGCCACGAGGGTAACAATACGACCGGCGAAATCCGTCCGGCCGAACTGCGGTTCGGCAACCGAGATGATGTCACCACCCGCCGCCCGAATACCGAGCAGGATCTCCGCCTGCGCGTCAAGATCGTCACGGCGGTCAAGTCGCGACGACTCGGTAACCATGAGAGTCGTGTACGCCCGACGCTGAATATCAGCGATCGCCTCACGCAAAGCCGGTTCCTGAGCGCCACCACTAGCGGAGTACCCGTGAAGCTTAAACCACTTGACGATCGTAATCCCGCGTACAGCGGATTCCTCGGTAAGAATCTTAATCTGCGAAATCTCGTCCTGACTACCGGTGGACACCCTCACGAACCCTGCGCCTAGCTCGCCCACTGCCCCATCCTCGCTGTCGGTGCGGATCACGGCCCCTTGCACCGTGCACACTACCCGACACCATGCGACCCGATCGTGCTCACCCACGCCCGCGCGTTGCTGACCAGCACCCCGCAGGGGCGCACCGCCTACCTCGACGCCGACCTGCGCGACCCTGACGGGATCCGCGCTGCCCCGCAGCTGCACAGCACTCTTGACCTCACTCGGCCGATCGCCCTGTCCGTCGTCGCGATCTTCCATTTCATCCCCGACGCGGATGATCCCTACGGGATCGTGCGTCGGCTCCTCGACGCGTTGCCGTCGGGGAGCTATCTTGTCCTCACCCACGGCACCGGAGATTATGATCCGGACGCGGAACGGGCGGCGGAAGCCTACCGGCAGAAGGGGATGTCGGTGCAGCCCCGCAGCCGATCCGAAGTCGAACGTTTCTTCGACGGGTTGGAGCTGGTCGACCCCGGGGTTCAGGTCGTTCACCGCTGGCGGGCCGACGGCAGCGCCGTCGAGGAGCTGACCGACGCGCGGGTCAGCATCTACGGCGGTGTTGCCCGCAAGCCGTAGCACACCATCCGGGCCAGGGCAGGTCTGAACCCGTCAGGCCGCGCAACATCCAGATATCCAGACGTGCCTACCCATAACAAGATCTACAAGATGCCTGAATGCTTACGCGCAACGCCCGGGCGGGCCGAGGGCTGTACGCCGG
This sequence comes from Frankia sp. BMG5.23, assembly GCF_000685765.2. NCBI lineage: Bacteria > Bacillati > Actinomycetota > Actinomycetes > Frankiales > Frankiaceae > Frankia > Frankia sp. BMG5.23. Next base: position 39,846 of record NZ_JDWE01000038.1, on the reverse strand, counting down.
TGACCGCGAACCGCTCGACCACTACCGCTCGCCGTTGATCCATGGCTCCGGTCAGACCGGAAACTCGGTCCTCGCCGGCTCTGTGGCCACGTGCGACAGGTGTTCGCCCCACCGGCGCGCGCGGTCGATCTCCCCTGGTGCGAGTGCGTTGTCCTTCGTCACGAAGAAGCTCTCCGGCGGGCAAACCTGTCGCGCTCCGTGCCGGCGCAGCAGCCGGTGAATGCGCTTTGACGCCCGGCCAGTCAAGATCGAGGGCCCGTGTGCGCGCGTATCGAACGCTGCCGCATACCCCTCGATCACGCCGCAGCGGGCGAACCATTCCCGCAGTCCGGGGCCTTCTGCGCCGGGCTCGAGCGCCACACCGCTCGGTGGCTTCCGAGCGATCTCGCCGGCCGACGTACGGCTGGCCGGACGGCTCATGCCGTGCACATGCGTGGGACCGCCCACGACGACGACGTCGGCACCGCTGATCACCTCAGGATTTGCGTCACGCACCGGGATGACGACTACCTCATGGAGCGGGCCGATGCCATCCGCAATCGCCTGGCCAATCTGCCTCGTGTTCCCGAACATCGACTCGTACACAACAACAACCCGCATGGCGAAATGCCTCCTCGGATTCACTTACGGCGATGACCCGCAAACGCCGCCGCCTCGGGATCCGACGTTGCCGCTGCCTCGGGATCCGACGTTGCCGCTGCCTCGGGAGCCGACGTTGCCGCCGCGTCGCGGGAGGCAGCATCCGCATAGTTCCCTTCGTCTCCTCTTCGCCGTGACCGGCCAAGATCCGGCCCGGGCCTCCACGCCTTGTGCTCCTCAGTGGTCCCCAGCGGGGGCAGCATCCACCGGTGCGAAGGTCCCGGCCAAGCAGAGCACTGATGCCCGGTGGCCTCGCCCAACCGGTCATAGCGCGGCGGTGGGACTGAGCAGGATCGCGGACATCCTTCACGGTCCGCGTCGATGCCCATACAGTGAGCGCCTGATCAAACGTGTGCCCGGCTGGAGCGATTCCGCCTACGGCTACGCAGATCGTCCTGTTCCGCGCGCACCCACCACGCCGTCACGGCCGTCCGCCCGTGCCCGAGGAGTGAGAGGAGCAGAAGGCACGCCGCAGCGACCGGTTAACTGTCCCGGTCCCTGATCAGTCGTTGCCGCCTGTCGTGCGGCGGGTGCTGAGCAGGCGCTCTTCCAGCCAGGCCCATCCTTCGGGGCGACGGTGCCAGCGGTGCCAGTCCCACAGCACCCCGTGCACCCGCGGGCCCTGTTTGATGACCGCCAGCACCGCGACGCGGGTGCCTTCGGAGACAACCATCTCGGGGAACTCGCGAACCGCGCCGTCGGCGGTCCGGAACGATATGCCGCCGCTGCCGAACGGACCGGCGACCATGTCAGCCAGCTCCCCGACCGCTCCTTCGACGCGCGGGATCTCGACGGTCGCCGCCCCTCGATGGGGAACGTCACCGATCGCGACTAGTTCCCCCGTGTCGTGGAACCATTCCAGGTGCGCGACCCTCGACGCGAGGGCAGCAGCGACCGGGTCGGGCACCTGCCAGTTACCGAAATTGGTGATGAAACTGGTCGGGCGCCGCTCGTCGGCAGCGAGGAAGTCGTTGATCCCCCAGATCTCGACGTCCGCGCCTGCGACGGGCAGATGGGAAAGTGGTCCCCCGCCGGTATTCGCGGTCACCCTGCCTCCTCACGGCGCCGTTGCTCGATCCTCAGTTTGCCAGTTGCCAAAGCACGTTCCGCGCCGCCCCCTGCCGCGATGCGTTCCGGCCGGGTCGCGAGTCTGTTCTGGCGACCGTCGTAGGACGTCGTAGGACGCCGCCCGGCACGAGACACCACGGAGGAGACCATGACGACCACACCGGACGGCCCGGCCACAGCGCTGCCTGGCCGCCCGCCCGTCGTTGACCTGACTGCCTGGCAGACCGCCCGTGACGAGCTTCTGGTCCGCGAGAAGGCCCACACCCGCGAGGGCGACGCCCTCGCCGCGGCCCGCCGCCGGCTGCCGATGGTGGAGCTCGACGGGACGGTCGAGGTCGTCGGGCCCGACGGCCCGGTCCCGTTCCTGGACTTGTTCCAGGGCCGCGACGAGCTAGTGGTCTACAAGCACATGTGGTATGACGGCGCGCCGCACCAGGGGCAGTGCGAGGGCTGCACCACTACGGCCTGGCACCTGAAGGACGCCGTCTACCTCAACGCCCGCGGCGTCTCGTTCGCCATCCTGACCACGGGCCGTTGGGACGAGGTGGCCTCCTACGTTGAGTTCATGGGCTACACCCAGCCCTGGTACTCGGTGCGCGACGTGGACGGGCCGGTCGGCGGCAGCATGGGTTACATCACCTGCTTCCTGCGCGACGGCGACCGCGTGTTCCTCACCTACTCCACGACGGGCCGTGGCAACGAGCCGGTCAACGGGTCCCTCGGCCTGCTCGACATGACGCCCTACGGCCGCGGCGAGGCATGGGAGGACAACCCCGAGGCCTGGCCCGAGGGGCGCAGCTCGTGCTGGTTCTGGCGCTCGGACGCGGACGGGAACGCCACCTGGGGCCCGACCAGCCGCCCCGTGCCGCAGTGGACCCGCCCCGGCGCGACCCCCGTGGAGACCCTCGGTCGGCACGGCCACCACCACTGACGCGCCTTCGTCGACGGTGTCGGCAGGAAGCGCCCGTTGAGCGTTTCTATGCTGGCGTGCGTCTTAACGAGGATGAACAGGAGAAAATCCGCGCGGGGCTGCGGACGGAGCTTGACACTCGTCGGCGGGTGCGGCGAGCTGTACCAGCTGTCCGGACCGCAGGTGCAGCGCATGAGTAACCAGGCTTTCTTCACGAAGCTCTTGGCAGAGGTCGAAGAGGACGAGGCGGTCGTAACCGGCGTACGCCTCCGCGAGCCCTACGCCACGCTGACAGGAGAGGCGTTTCGGCGGGCGGTGGCCGGGGGTGGTGGCCGCGCCGGGCATGAGCCGGGCTGGGACAGTGACAAGCCCGGTCTGGCCGCGGACACAAGCCTCGGCCACGATCTGGACCCTGTTGGGGATCTTGGTCGTGGCCAAGGCTTGACCGTGACCAAGGTTCGAAAACGATCTATCTGGTACCCCGGGTGGGATTCGAACCCACACTGTCGGTGGTTTGAGCACCGTCTCTCTGCCGTTGGAGTACCGGGGCCGGCGGGTGGAGCGTGTTGGATCAGACGGAACAGGGGCGAGTTGGCGCAAGTGGAACGGGCGGAGGAACCGGGCGGGACGAGGGCGAGGAGATCGCCGTCGAACCTGGCCGGAACCGCTCCTTGAAGACTCTATCCGGGTAGGGTGCGTTTCGACCTCCCGCCCTCCGTGTCCGGGGCGGGACGGCCCCCCGATCGTCCGTCCTGCCACACTAGGGACGCACCTCCGAGACCAGGAGTCCGACTCGATGAGCCACCCCTCCTCGAACCCGCGCCGGGTTCTGATCGCCGAGGACGAAGCGCTGATCCGGCTCGACCTCAGGGAGATGCTCCAGGAGGAGGGCTATGAGGTGGTCGGGGAGGCGGGCGACGGCGAGATGGCCGTCAACCTCGCCGGCAAGCTCCGCCCCGACCTGTGCATCCTCGATGTGAAGATGCCGAGGATGGACGGCATCGAGGCCGGTGCGAAGATCGCCAAGGACCGTATCGCTCCCGTCGTCATCCTCACCGCCTTCAGCCAGCGGGAGCTGGTGGAACGTGCCCGTGAGGCCGGCGCCATGGCCTACGTGGTCAAGCCGTTCCAGAAGAAGGACCTGCTGCCCACGATCGAGATGGCGATGAGCCGCTTCACCGAGATCGTGAGCCTTGAGGCCGAGGTGGAGGACCTGCAGGGGCGCCTGGAGGCCAGGAAGATCATCGAGCGGGCCAAGGGCGTGCTGCAGACCGAGCACGGCATGACCGAGCCGGATGCCTTCCGCTGGATCCAGCGCACCTCGATGAACCAGCGCCGGACGATGCGGGCGGTCGCCGAGGCCGTGCTGTCGGGTGAGGCGTTGCCGGGCTCGTGACCTCCGTGTCCGTGACCTTCGCGTCCGTGACCTTCGTGTCCGTGATCCCGGAGGCCGGGTGAGCGATTCGTCGCGGACGTCTCTCGCGTCGATGACCGGTTCGATCGGGCGGTGGACCCGGGCCAGATCGCGCACCGGTCGCGGACGCGTGGCGCTTGCGGCTCTCGCCGTCCTGGTCCTCGCGGTGCCCTCGGTCCTGGGGCTCACGCTGGCCGCCAGCCTCGGCGCAGGCGATGACGCCGGTGGCGGCGCTGGCGCCAGAGCCGCCACCGGCGTCACCCGGGTCGCCACCCTCGGTGTGATGGCGCCGCTGTCCGGGGATCTCTCCACGGACGGGGTGAGCGCGCGCAACGCCGTCGCGCTCGCGGTCGACGAGGCCAACAAGTCCGGGGCCGTCCCGGGCTGGCGCATCGAGCTGTCCGCCCACGACGACCTGTCCCGTCCGGACGGGGGAGCGCAGGCCGTGGACGCCTTCGTGGCGAACAATCATGTCATCGGCGTGGTCGGGCCGCTGAGCTCACTCGTAGCGAAGGTGTCCCTGCCCACGCTGAGCGCCGCTGGCATCCCCGTCGTCTCCCCGTCGAACGCGGACCCGACGCTGACCGACTCCGGTTCCCGGCCGCGCACCCGGCCCTTCCCGTCCTACTTCCGCCTGGCCGGAACGGACGAGCGCCAGGCCCGGGTCGCAGCCGAGTACGCGGTCAGGACGCTCGGCCGCAGGCGTATCGTCGTCGTTGACGGCGAACCGAGATACGGCACGACCCTGGGCGCCCGCTTCGCGGCGCGCGCCGCCGCTCTCGGCGCGTCGGTGACATCGGTGTACCAGGTCCGGGGGGACGAAGCGGACGGATCCGAGATCGCCGACACCGCGCGGGCGATCGAGGAGGACGCCCCCGATCTGGTCTACGTCTCGACGGGTGCGGCCTTCGCCGGGAAACTGCGGGCCCGGCTCGCCGACGCGGGGACGTCGATCCAGGTAGTGGGTTCGGACGCGTTGCTCCAGCCCCGCTACACCGACGAGGCGAGGTCGGCAGCCGACGGCGATCTGATCATCGGTCCGCTGGTCCCGCCGACCCGGCTGCCGTCCTCGGGTGCCTTCGTCGCGGACTACTCCGACCGTTTCGGGGGACCGGCGGATGACGAGGGCAGTACCCGTCCCGGGGCCTCGGGCGGCGTGGAATCGCCTGGCGCGAGTGGGCGGTCGAGTGGGACTCTGGGCCCGCGGGGCCAGGAGGACCCTGCGGACCTGCGGAGCCAGGAGGATCCAGCGGAGACCGCCTCGCCCGGCCGGGGCGCCACCACCACCCCGAGGGTGGTCCACGGCACCTCGGCACCGGTATCGGCACCGGGGCCGGGCCTGGAGGAGGGGCCCCACGGGCCCCCGGCCGCCGGTACCCGCGGTACGTCCGGGGTGAACGACCCCGCCGCGGAGCTGGAGCTGCGGCGGGCCGAGGCCATCCCCGCGGTCGCGGCCTATGCGTACGACGCCGCCAGGGCGATCATCCGCGCAGCGGCCACGGTGCTGCCGGGCCGGACGACCGTGGACGCGGCCACCAGACACGACCTCGTGACGGCGATCGGAAGCGGCTCGTTCGCGGGGATCACCGGCTCCGTCGCCTTCGACCGCTGGGGGGACACCCGATCGCCCACGGTCGTGCTCTACACGGTACTCGGCGGCAGATTCGTCCCGTTGAAGACGGAGAACTGACCGACCGGCGGTGACGTGTCGGCGGCTGCCGTAATGGCTGCGGCGGCTGCGGCAACCGACATCCTCCGACCGGGCCGTTGCGGGTTCTGCCGGGTCGTTCGCTTCTCCGATCGGGTCGTTTGCTTTCGGACTCACCGGCGAAACCCCCTTCAAGTTACGACACGCTCACGTTGCGCTTCCCTTCCACTCCTCCGAAGGTTACGTTTTCGTCACTATCCGCTGTCGATCGGTTGCCGATGATGCGGTGGCGGACCGGGTCCTGACGCCGAGGGTGTCGGTAGCGGCAGCGATGTGCTGTGGGAGGGCGTGTCATGACGGGTCCTGGACGGCGAGGGGGCGTGCCCCGACCGAGCGTGACGCGGTGGGGGGCCCTCGGATCCGTGGGTGTGCTGACAGCCGCGGCCGTCCTTGCCGGCTGCGGCGGTGGTTCGTCCGGTGACGACGGGAAAAAGGAATACGCCATCGGTTTTCAGGGGCCGCTCTCCGGCGACAACCAGCAGCTCGGCATCAACGCCTACGACGGGGTGCTGACCGCTGTCGAGCTAGCGAACCGGCGCAAGGATCTGCCGTTCAGGCTGCGCCTGGTCGCCTCGGACGATCAGGGTATGGCCGAGCAGGGGCCCACCGCCGCGCAGAAACTGATCGACAATCCGGAGGTCATCGGCGTCGTCGGCCCCGTCTTCTCCGGACCGACGAAGTCGAGTGAGCCGCTCTACAGCGGGGCCGGGCTGCTGTCGGTCAGCCCGTCGGCCACCAATCCGGCGCTCACCGATCTCGGGTTCACCAGCTTCTACCGGGTCATCGCACCGGACACCGTGCAGGGATCCGCCGCCGCGGAATACCTTGCCAAGGTCGTGAAGGCGGACAAGGTCTACTCTCTCGACGACCGGAGCGAATACGGCACCGGCTTGTCCGGAGCGCTCGAGAAGGCCCTGACCGGCCGTGGCATCCGCGTGATCCACGACGGCATCAATCCGACGAAGGACTACACGTCCCAGGCCACGAAGATCCTCGCCGAGAATCCGGACGCCGTGTACTATTCTGGCTACTATGCGGAACTCGCGTTGCTGACCAGGGCGCTGCGCAGCAAGGGGTACACCGGGAAGGTCGTCAGCGGCGACGGCGCGAACGACGACCAACTCATCCACCAGGCCGGTGCCGGCAACGCCGAGGGAACGCTGCTGACCTGCCCCTGCGGTGACCCGAACAGCGATCCCGCGGCGGCGGGGTTCGTCGCCGACTACAAGACGATCAACGCCGACGCGCGGCCTGGAACCTATTCCGGCGAGGCTTATGACGCCACGAACGCCGTCATCGAGGTGCTGCGCCGGCTCGGTAGCGGCGCGACGCGGGAGGCCGTGCTCGCCCGGTTCGGCTCGGTCGACATTCCTGGCGTCACCAAGCGCATCAGATTCCGGAAGAATGGTGAGGTCGAGGGCTCGACGGTCTACGTGTACGAGGTCCGGGCCGGGAAACGGGCCGTGCTCGGCCCGGTCAGCTCCCTCGTCAGACCGTAACCGGCGGACCTGCCCGGCCGGCGGAGCGACGTGGTCGACGCATCGGTCCGCCCGCTCGCGGCGAAACTGTCCGACCCACGGCCTAAACTCGCCGCGTGTCCGTCACCACTTCGTCCCCCACCTCGTCTCCGTCCGGGAGCCGCTCGGCAGCGTCCGCCACTGGGGCCACTGGGGCCACTGCGGCCACTGCGGCCGGCCCGGCCGTGTCCTCGCCGAGTCCCGCGCCATCGAGCCCCGCGAAGTCGACCCCGGCAACGCCCCGGTTGTTGCTGCTTGATGGGCACTCGCTGGCCTACCGTGCCTTCTACGCGCTGCCGGTGGAGAACTTCTCCACCACCACGGGCCAGCCGACGAACGCGGTGTACGGATTCACCTCCATGCTCATCAACGTCCTGCGCGACGAGCGGCCGACCCATGTCGCCGTGGCGTGGGACCTGCCGACCCCGACCTTCCGGCACACCCAGTACGCCGAGTACAAGGCCGGTCGGGGCGAGACCCCGGCCGACTTCGTCGGCCAGGTCAGCCTCATCCACCAGGTGTGCGACGCCCTCGCGGTGCCGGGGGTCAGCGCGCCGGGATACGAGGCCGACGACGTGATCGCCACGCTCGCGACCCTGGGCGCGGCCGAGGGGATGGACGTGCTGGTCGTCACGGGTGACCGTGACGCGCTGCAGCTGGTCGACGAGCGGGTGACGGTGCTGATGACCCGCAAGGGCATCAGTGACATGGTCCGCTTCACCCCCGACGAGGTGCAGGCGAAGTACGGCCTGTCCCCAGTGCAGTACCCGGACTTCGCGGCCCTGCGCGGGGATCCCTCCGACAACCTGCCGTCGGTGCCGGGGGTGGGGGAGAAGACCGCCACCAAGTGGATCCAGCAGTTCGGCTCGCTGGCCGAACTGGTCGACCATGCCGACGAGATCGGCGGGAAGACCGGGGCGTCGCTGCGCGCCCACCTGTCCGAGGTCATCCGCAACCGTTCCCTGACGGAGCTGTCCCGTGACGTGCCGCTCGACGTCGTCCCCGCCGGCCTGCGGATGCGGCCCTGGGACCGGGAGGCCGTCCACCAGCTGTTCGACACGCTGCAATTCCGGGTGCTGCGGGAGCGGCTCTACGCGGCCCTCGCGATCGCGCCGCCTCCCGCCGACGAGGGGTTCGAGATCGAGCTGACCGTGCTCGGGCCGGGCGAGGTGGCCCGGTGGCTCGCCGAGCACGCCCACAGGGTCGGCCGTACCGGCCTGCACGCCCGGGGCACCTGGGGGCGCGGCACCGGTGTGCTCGCCGGTCTCGCGCTGGCCGCGGCCGGCGGTGCCGCGGCCTGGATCGACCCGACGCTGCTCACCCCCGCGGACGTGGCGGCGCTGGGCGCCTGGCTCGCCGATCCGAACCAGCCGAAGGCCGCCCACGACGTGAAGGGGCCGATGCTGGCCCTGACCGAGCTTGACCTGCCGCTCGCCGGCGTCACCAGCGACACCGCGCTCGCGGCCTATCTGGCTCTGCCCGGCCAGCGGTCCTTCGACCTGGCCGATCTCGTCGCCCGGTACCTGCATCGCGACCTGTCCGCCGACCCCGTCCCGGGCGGCCAGCAGCTGACCCTCGACGGCTCCGGCGAGGCCGACCAGGCGCACGCGGACGCCGTGCGGGCCCGGGCCTGCCTCGAGCTCGCCGACGCCCTCGACGCGGACCTCGAACGCCGCTCCGCCGCCACCCTGCTGCGGGACATCGAACTCCCGCTGGTCACGGTCCTGGCCGGCATGGAGCGGGCCGGCATCGCCGTGGACTCCGAGCACCTGACCGAGCTGCAGAAGCACTACGGCGGCGAGGTCAGCGCGGTCGCCGCGCAGGCCCACGAGATCGTCGGCCGGCCGTTCAACCTGGGCTCCCCCAAGCAGCTGCAGCAGATCCTCTTCGACGAGCTGGGCCTGCCCAAGACCAAGAAGATCAAGACCGGTTACACCACGGACGCCGACGCCCTCGCCTGGCTGGCGGTCCAGTCCGACCATCCGCTCCTGCCGGTGCTGCTGCGGCACCGCGACGTGGCCCGCCTCAAGACGGTCGTCGACTCGCTGATCCCCATGATCGACGATATTGGGCGCATCCACACCACGTTCAACCAGACGATCGCCGCGACCGGCCGGCTTTCCTCCGCGGACCCGAACCTGCAGAACATCCCGATCCGGACGGCCGAGGGGCGCCAGATCCGCCGGGCCTTCGTCGTCGGCGCGGGCTACGAGACGCTGCTGACGGCGGACTACTCGCAGATCGAGATGCGGATCATGGCTCATCTTTCGGGTGACGAGGGCCTCATCGAGGCGTTCGGCTCCGGCGAGGACCTGCACACCTTCGTGGCCGCCGAGGCGTTCGGCCTGCCGGTCTCCGAGGTCGACCCGGAGCTGCGCCGGCGGATCAAGGCGATGTCGTACGGCCTGGCCTACGGGTTGTCCGCGTTCGGCCTCGCCGGGCAGCTCGGCATCGCGCCGGACGAGGCCCGGGAGCACATGGACGCCTACTTCGCCCGGTTCGGCGGGGTCCGCGACTTCCTGCGTGGGGTCGTGGAACGGGCCCGCAAGGACGGCTACACCGAGACGATCCTCGGCCGCCGTCGCTACCTGCCCGATCTGACCAGCGACAACTCCCAGCGGCGGCAGATGGCCGAGCGGATGGCGTTGAACGCGCCGATCCAGGGTTCCGCCGCGGACATCATCAAGATTGCGATGTTGGGGGTCGACCGGGCGCTGTGTGCCGGGGGGTACGCCTCCCGGCTGCTGCTCCAGGTGCACGACGAACTCGTCCTCGAGATCGCGCCCGGCGAGCACGATGCGGTCGAGCGGCTGGTCCGGGCCGAGATGACCTCCGCGTACACCATGTCGGTGCCGCTCGACGTGAGCGTCGGCGCCGGCTGCACCTGGGACGACGCGGCGCACTGAGTGTTCCTGTTACTGAGTGTTCCTGTTACCGAGCGTTCCTGTACCCGGATGTCATTTTTGTGCCGAATTACTCCGCTGGCTTCCCGGATTTTCCGTCGTCTCCGGTATCAGTCGAGGAATTGTACCGAACCGTGAAATTGCATCGGTGCCGGGAAGCTGCTGGCTATGATGTCGGTCACGCCGGATCGACGGCTATGTTGGAAGGAAGCCTGACCCGGCCCTGTCGCCGTCGTGCACCGTGATCTCTCGGATGCGGGGTCGTTGCGACACCCGGAGCGACGTCCCGTTCGGTGCGGTTCGTCCCTGTTCGGTCCGCCTGATCCGCTCGGTCCGTTCGGTCGGGCTCATCGCGGGTCAGTGCGGGAGGAAGCGGTTTTTGATCAGCGGGCGTACGTTCGCCGGCCGTCGGCGTTTTCTCGTGGTCACCCCTGCGATCGCGGCGGTGCTCTTCCTGCTCGCCGGGTGCATTCCGGGCTCCCCGGGTTATCTGCGCTGGGGAAACTGGCTGGGTCTGGTGGTCGCGGTCGGTAACGCCGTCGTCGGGCTGGTGGCCAACCCGAGAGGGCGCTGGATTCCGCCCGTCGCCGTCGCCTCGCTCGCCGCCGCGCTCGCCTTCGCGCTGGCGAGCGCGGCGCCCGGCCGGAACGCGGACACATACCTGACCTGGTTCCCGGTGCTGTGCGCCTATGCCGCCCTGGTCCCCGTCGGCTGGGCCGTCGCCGGCACCGCGGCCGTCTGCGCTGCCGTCGTCGCCGGCGTCACCGCCCACGGCGGACTGGCCGAGGCCGCCGCGCCCATGTTCTCCACCATCGCCGCCGTCATGCTCGTGGGCGCGGTGGCGAAGGCCCTGTTCCGTGAGGGCCTGCTGCAGAACCGTTCCGATCCCCTCACCCGCCTGGCCAACCGGGGCGGGACGATGGAAATCGGGCAGTCCGCCGTTGCGAAGATCAATGCCGCGGGGAACGAGGCTGTCCTCGTCCTGGTGGACCTCAACCGGTTTCACGAGGTCAACGATGCGCTCGGTCACCTCGGCGGCGACCAGCTGCTGAGGATGATCGCTGAGACGTTGCCGACCCTGACCCCGAGGCCGGTGTTCGTCGGTCGGGCCGGCGGGGACGAGTTCGCGCTGGTGTTCCGCGGGCCCGAGATCATCCCGGCGCCGCCCGCTTCATCCGTCTCATCTGCCTCGCCCCCCTCATCCACCTCATCTGCTTCACCTGTCTCGCTCGGCCCGTCGGGCGCGCCGGCCGTCCGCGGCCCCCTGCCCGCGGCCATAGCCGCCGGGCGGCGGCGCACCCTGGGCCGGCGGGTCCTCCGCCAGATCCAGGGGCCCTTTCAGGTCTGCGGGGTCGACGTCGAGGTGGACGCCTCGGTGGGCATCGCGGTGGCCCCCCGCGACGGCGCGACCATGGCCACCCTGATGAGCTGCGCCGATGCGGCCCTGCTGCGGGCCAAGCGGGTCGGGGAGAGCGTGGGCCTGTGGGATGCCGGCATCGCCGGGGTGCGGCCCGAGGAGATCGCGTTGAACGCCCAGTTGCGCGCCGCGATCGGCCGCGACGAGCTCGTCCTGTACTACCAGCCGGTCCAGTCAGCTCGGACCGGTGGGATCGTCGGTGCCGAGGCGTTGCTGCGGTGGCGACATCCGAGCCGTGGGCTGCTCCCCCCCGGCGAGTTCCTGCCGATCGCCGAGCGGTCCCCCCTGATCGCGGACCTGACCCGGTGGGTTCTCGACGAGGCACTGCGGCAGTGTGCCGCCTGGGACGCGGGGGGCCTGCACCTGCCGGTGTCGGTCAATCTCTCCCCCCGGATGCTGGTGATCGACGATCTTCCCCGGGTGGTCTCGGACTCGATCGCCGCGCACCGGCTGGCCCCCGACGTCCTCACCCTGGAGATCACCGAGAGCGCCCTGGTCACCCAGCCCGCGCGTGCGGCGACGATGCTGGGTCAGTTGCGCTCCCACGGCGTGGCGCTCTCCCTCGACGACTTCGGCACCGGGTATAGCTCGATGGAGATCCTCAAGACGTTGCCGTTTGACGAGGTCAAGATCGACCGGGGGTTCGTCACGGACGTCCGGGGGAGCCTGCCCGACGCCGCGATCGTGCGTTCCGTGCTCGATCTGGGACATCGCCTGGGGCTGCGGGTCGTCGGTGAGGGCATCGAGGACGAACGGACCCTGACGATGATGGTCGACTTCGGCTGCGATCTGCTGCAGGGAGAGGCGATCTCGCCTCCGCTGCCGGCGGAGCGCGTCCGCGAGCTGCTGCGGACCCGGGCCGCGAAGGCGGGCAAGGTGGTCCCGGGCGGTGACGTTCGATGTCGCCGGGCGTGATGGTCCGAATTACCCGGCTGCGCTGACCTGCCCGGCTGCGCTGACCTGCCCGGATACGCGGACGACGATGCCGACGGCCTGCCACGCCTCGGAGACGGCCTTCCGCGCGTCCGCACCGAACAGCAGGCCGGCCTGGTGCACGGTCACCGAGGCGAATGCACGGAACGTCGTGTTCGGCCGGATCTGCGGTGCGCGCAGGGTCTCGTACCAGATGCGGCCGGCCTTCTCCCAGGCGTATCCGCCGAGAGCCGTCGCGGCGAGGTAGAACGCCTTGTTCGGGATGCCCGAGTTGATGTGGACGCCGCCGTTGTCGGCGGTCATCCGGACGTAGCGGTCCATGTGGTCCGGCTGGATGTCGTCGCCGAGTACCGGATCGTCGTAGGCGGTCCCGGGGGCCTTCATCGACCGCAGCGCGACGCCTTGGACGGCGTCTGTGAGCAGCTCGTCGCCGATCAGCCAGTCGGCCTGCTCGGCGGTCTGGCCGCGGACGTACTGCTTCACCAGGGAACCGAAGACGTCGCTGATCGACTCATTGAGCGCGCCGGACTGGTTCACATACATCAGCGCCGCCTCGTCCTCGGTGACGCCATGGGTCAGTTCATGACCGATGATGTCGAGCGACGCCGTGAAACGCTTGAACAGCTCGCCGTCGCCGTCGCCGAACACCATCTGGCGGCCGTTCCAGAAGGCGTTCTCGTAGTGGTCGCCGTAGTGCACGGTGGCGAGCAGAGCCATCCCCTCGTCATCGATGGAGCTCCGGCCTAGGACGTCGGAGTAGAACGCGAACGTCGAGCCCAGGCCGTCGTAGGCCTCGTTGACCGCCGCGTCGTCGATCGCGGCGCCACCCTCCTCGCGAACCATCGCACCCGGCAGGATCTCGGTGCCGCCCGCGTCGCTGACGGTACGCCGCGGGCCGGTCTCGGGCGCCGGGCGCGGTGGGACGGCACCGCGCCGCGTCGAGCGCATCAGGGCGTTGTGCACCCGGATGGTGCGATGAGAGGTGTCCTGGAGCAGGGTGGACAGGGCCCGGGAACGCTGCTCCTCGGTGCCGTTGCGGACAATGCGTTCGAGGATGTGGGGTGGGACCGCGCAGGGCAGGGCGTGGCGGGGGCAGGGCATCGTCGACTCCGTAGCGTGAGATGATCGCCGGTGGATTCCCGCGGGCGTCGACGGCCGCGGATGACCCCGGAGTCACCGACCTTGCTACCTGCGACACAGGATGTCCAGAGAGTGCCGGTCCACCGCCTTCTTCTGGCTAGCCGGAAACGTTCCGTTACCACCCTATCCGCGATGCCGGCCGGGCGACCAGCCGGACGATGGGCCGGGCGGGGAACCGGATGCAGTGCGGAGCCGACCCCGACGGCGCAGGAGCGTCCGCGCCCCCAGCTGGATGATCGCCAACGTGAGGCTGCCGAGGATCAGGAAGGTCATGTTCTCGTCGAGCCAGGTGACGACGCCGTGCATCCATGGCGTCACGGCACGCGCCGCCGTCAGGTAGAGGGCCGAGGACAGCAGGGAGCCGGGAACCAGGAAGCGCAGGAACCGGCGCAGCGGGACGTCGCCGGCGCCGAGCGCCGCGTCCACCGCCGCGTTGGTGTTCAGCAGGCAGAACCACAGCAGCGGGCGCTGGGTGCCGCGGCGGGACAGCGCCGCCACGACGCGGCCGGTGCTGATGCGCCGTAGGAGCACCGAGCGGATGTTGTTGCGGGCCAGACCGAAGTAGCCGACGTCGATCAGCCCGCGGAAAAACGCGGCGATCAGCAGGGCGGGAACGAACGGCACCGTGCCGCCGACCAGCAGCAGGATCGCCCACGTGGGTCGCAGCGCAACGAGCAGCAACGGTGCCGAACCGGCGAGCGCCGGTGCCAGCGCGAGGCCGAGGGCACCGAGACCGAGCAGCGTGCCGGTGAGCAGGGCCGGCCAGAGCCGGTGCGCGACCGGGGCAACCTCCATCCGCACAGTCTGCCAAGTACGCGAGCTGCCAAGTACGCGAGGGCGCAGCCGGGCGGACCGGCTGGGTGGCTGGCTCCGGGAGCTGGCAGACTCGGCGATGTGTTCACAGTAGGTCTGACGGGTGGCATTGGTTCGGGCAAGAGCGCGGTGTCAGCGTGCCTCGCGGCCCGGGGCGCCTTGCTGATCGACGCCGACCAGGTCGCCCGGGACGTGGTGGCGCCCGGCACCCCGGGGCTCGCCGCGGTCCTGGCGGAGTTCGGCACCGAACTGGCGAACGCGGACGGCGGCCTGGACCGCGAGGCGCTCGGCCGGATCGTGTTCGCCGATCCCGCCGCCCGCGGCCGGCTCGAAGCGATCGTCCATCCGCTGATCCGCGAGGAGACGGCGCGGCGCATGGGGGAGGTGTCACCGAGCGGAATCGCCGTGCACGACATCCCGCTGCTCGTCGAGGTGCACGCCGAGGGCACCTACGACGTGGTGCTGGTCGTCGAGGCGCCGCGGGAGCTGCGGCTGCACCGCCTCGAGGGCCGCGGCCTGCCCCGCGACCAGGCGCTGGCGCGGATGGCGAACCAGGCCACGGACTCCCAGCGCCGGGCCGCTGCCGACATCGTGGTGGACAACGGCGGGAGCCTGGACGACCTCGACGCCCGCATCGAGGAGGTCTGGCAGGACCTGCTGGCCCGCCGCGACGCCAAGGCCACCGCCAAGGCCACCGCCAAGGCCGAGACCGTCGCCAGCGGCACGGATACTGCCGCCAGCGGCACGGACACCGCCGCCCCAGCCGGCTGATCGTGGCAGGCCGGCGCTCACGGCATCACTGCACGCCGGCGGCGCCCATGCCACGCAGCTCCTTCTTCAGCTCGGCGATCTCGTCGCGCAGCCGGGCGGCCAGCTCGAACTGCAGCTCCTTCGCCGCCTCGTGCATCTGGTCGTCGAGCTGGCGGATAAGCTGCGCGAGTTCGTGGGAGGGCAGGCCGGCGAGTTCGGCGGCGTACCGGCCGACGGCGCCCTCCCTGCCGGCGCGCGACTTCATCCCCGGAACCGGGGCCTTGCCGCGGGACTGCGATCGGCCGCCGCCGCCAATCAGCTCGCCGTCGGCCGACTGGCGAACCATGTCGTCGAGGATGTCGACGACCTTCTTGCGCAGGGGCTGGGGATCCAGCCCGCGCTCGGTGTTGTAGGCGATCTGCTTCTCGCGCCGCCGGTTCGTCTCGTCGATGGCGCGGCGCATCGACGGGGTGATCGCATCCGCGTACATGTGGACCTGCCCGGACACGTTACGGGCGGCCCGGCCGATCGTCTGGATCAGTGACTTGTCCGAGCGCAGGAAGCCCTCCTTGTCGGCGTCGAGGATGCTCACCAGCGACACCTCTGGCAGGTCGAGACCCTCGCGGAGCAGGTTGATCCCGACGAGCACGTCGAACTCGCCGCGGCGCAGCTCGGTGAGCAGCTCCACCCGGCGCAGGGTGTCCACCTCGCTGTGCAGGTACCGCACCCGGATGCCGAGTTCGAGCAGGTAGTCGGTGAGATCCTCGGCCATCTTCTTGGTCAGCGTGGTGACCAGGACCCGTTCGTCCCGCTCGGCGCGCAGCCGGATCTCGTGGACGAGATCGTCGATCTGCCCCTTCGTCGGCTTGAGCACGACCTCGGGGTCGAGCAGGCCGGTAGGCCGGATGATCTGCTCGACGACGCCGACGGACCGGCCCAGCTCGTAGGGGCCCGGGGTCGCCGACAGGTAGACCGTCTGGCCGATGCGCTCGAGGAACTCCTCCCACCGCAGCGGGCGGTTGTCCATGGCACTGGGCAGCCGGAACCCGTGCTCGACGAGGTTGCGCTTGCGGGACATGTCGCCCTCGTACATCCCGCCGATCTGCGGGACGGTGTTGTGCGACTCGTCGATCACCAACAGGAAGTCGTCGGGGAAGTAGTCGAGCAGGGTGTGCGGCGGGCTCCCGGCCTCGCGGCCGTCGATGTGCCGGGAGTAGTTCTCGATGCCCGAGCAGAACCCGACCTGGCGCATCATCTCGATGTCGTAGGTGGTGCGCATCCGCAGCCGCTGTGCCTCCAGCAGCCTGCCCTGCCGCTCCATGGTGGCCAGCCGCTCGGCGAGCTCCGCCTCGATGCCGGCGATCGCCCGCTCCATCCGCTCCGGCCCGGCGACGTAGTGCGTGGCCGGGAAGACGTAGATCTCCTCCGCCTCGCTGACGACCTCCCCGGTCAGTGGATGCAGGTAGGTGAGCCGCTCGATCTCGTCGCCGAACATCTCGACTCGGACGGCGAGCTCCTCGTAGACCGGGAAGATCTCCACCGTGTCCCCCCGGACCCGAAACGTCCCGCGGGTGAAGGCGAGGTCGTTGCGGGTGTACTGCACGTCAACGAAGCGGCGCAGCAGCAGGTCCCGCTCGATCTCGTCGCCGACCCTCAGCCGCACCATCCGGTCGATGTACTCCTGCGGTGTGCCGAGGCCGTAGATACAGCTGACGCTCGCGACCACGACGACGTCCCGACGGGTGAGCAGGTTCATCGTCGCCGAGTGCCGTAGCCGCTCCACCTCCTCGTTGATCGAGGAGTCCTTCTCGATGTAGGTGTCCGTCTGCGCGATGTACGCCTCGGGCTGGTAGTAGTCGTAGTACGAGACGAAGTACTCGACGGCGTTGTGCGGCAGCAGCTCCCGGAACTCGTTGGCGAGCTGCGCGGCGAGCGTCTTGTTCGGAGCCATCACCAACGTCGGCCGCTGCAGGCGCTCGACCAGCCACGCGGTGGTCGCGGACTTTCCGGTGCCGGTGGCGCCGAGGAGGACGACGTCGGACTCGCCGGCCCCGACCCGCCGGGCCAGCTCGTCGATGGCGGCAGGCTGGTCGCCCGACGGGGAGAAGTCGGACACGACCTGAAACGGCGCCCGCGTCCGCTCGATGTCGATGGTGGGCCGTTCGAACGTTGTGCTCACGGCTTCTAGCACACCACAGGCCTCCGACAGTTTCCGAATCTCGATGTTGCCGAACTTCGATGTTGCCGAACCTCGGCAACGAAATCGTCGGCAAAGTCGCGGACTCCCTGCGGTGTCTGCCGGGACGTTGACGGGCAGGCTATGCGTTGAGCATGTATGACACCCGGTCGTGACCGCGGCCCGGTGAAGGCGAAAGGAGCTCTGAGCGGACATGACCACCCACGACGCCACCCGACGGGGACATCTCCCGCCGATCACGGTGCGTCCGGGACTGGCTGTCTCGGTGGCGATCGTCACTGTCCTCCTCTCCGCGATCACGCTGCCGGCCACCGTGCCCGGCCGGCCCGGATTCGCCTACCTGTCCGGCGGTCTGATCGGGGCGGGCTTGCTCGTGGGCGTCCTGCTGGCCGCCGATCTGATGCGGGCCCGGTCGGCCCGTCGGTCGGGGGTGACCGTTCTCGGCATCACCCTCGGCGCCTTCGGAAGCCGGCTGGTCCTGGCCGGTGCGCCCGACCGCTCCGCGGGCGTGGCGGTCGCCCCTCACCCGACAACCCCTCACCCGGCCGCCCACCAGCCGGCACTCCACGGTATCGATCTCGCGCCGCCGCCCGTGGCGGCCCTCGATCCCACGCCGGGGACGGGCACCCAGGTCGGCACCCAGGTCGAGGCGCGGATCGCGCGGGCCGGCCTGCTCGTCACCGCTGCCGCCGGGGCCCTGCTTGTCGTGCTCGGTGCCCTGGCACCCGCCGGCACCTGGGAACTGGCCGGCGAGGTGGCCCTGTGGGTGGGTACCTTCGCGCTGCTGGTGACCCTCGTTGACGTCCTTCCCTCCCCGCGCAGCTCCGGCGGCCGGCTGATCGCAGCCCGGGTGGAGCGCCGCACTGGCAGTCGTGCGCGCGCCGAGCAGGCCGCGGCCCGCGCCGGCGTGATCACTGGCTGGTCACTGATCGCCGTCGGGTTGGTCGGGTCGTTCCTGGTCGGGTTCGTCGCGCTGTGGGCTGTCCTGCTGGGTTGGTTGGCGCTGGGCACCTCCCGGTTCGCCCAGGCGCAGCAGCGGACCTACGTCGCGCTGGAGGGTCTGACCGTCCGGGACGTGATGAGCCCGCCGCCGCCGCCGTTGTCCGCCTGGACGACCGTCGCAAGCGCGCTGGACGAGGTTGTACTGCCGTCGCGGAGGGCGGTGTTCGGAGTCGAGGACTTCGACGGATCCCTCGCCGGGGTGGCGCTGTTGCGTGACCTCGCCGCCGTGCCGATGGACGATCGAGGTCTCGCCCGGATCAACCGGGTCATGATTCCGCTGGAGATGGTTGCCACCGCCCGTCCGGACGAGCAGCTGACGGACGTCACCGGCCGGCTTCTGGAGCGGCCGGCCGCGGGCTGCGTCGCCGTCATTGGCGCCGCCCCGGATGACGGTCGCCTTCGCCTGATCGGAACGGTGGGCCCGGTGGAGCTGAAGCAGGCGGTGGAGACCGCCCCGCTGCGCGGGCGCGCCACCACGGTCCGCCCCGCCCATCCCGGCGGCTTCTGGCGCTGACCGCCCGCCGTGGCGGGCACCCGACTCCGCTGGAGATCATCTGTGTACGTGCCCCCCTGGGCTTGGGCCGCCTTCGTCGGCGTCCTGCTCACACTCCTGACCATCGACCTGCTGGCACATCGTCGGGCTCACGTCATCGGCTTTCGCGAGGCCGCGTGGTGGAGCGTTCTGTGGGTCTCGCTGGGCATCGGATTCGCCGGTGTCATCTGGGCCTGGCAGGGCCCGGGGCCCGCCGGCGAGTACGCCGCCGCGTGGCTGCTGGAAAAGAGCCTGTCCGTCGACAACCTCTTCGTCTTCGCGCTGATCTTCTCTTATTTCAGGGTGCCTCGCGCCTACCAGCACCGCGTCCTGTTCTACGGTGTGCTGGGAGCGCTTGTGCTCCGTTTCCTGTTCATCGCGGCCGGCATCGCGCTGCTCGAACGGTTCAGCTTTGTCATCTACGTCTTCGGGGCTTTTCTGCTCTACACGGCGGTCACGATGCTCCGGGGCGACGGCGTCGAGATGGATCCGGGCCGAAGCAGGGCGGTCGCGCTGCTTCGCAAGGTCATTCCGGTCACCGACGACTATCAGGGGCAGCGTTTCGTGTTTCGGCGTGCCGGGAAGCTGGTCGCCACGCCGCTACTGGCCGTCCTCGTCGTGATCGAGACCGCCGACGTCCTGTTCGCGTTCGACTCGGTGCCCGCCGCGCTCGGTGTGACCGACAAGGTGTTCCTGGTCTACACGAGCAACGCCCTGGCCATCCTGGGGCTGCGGTCGTTGTTCTTCCTGCTCTCCGGTCTGATGGAACGTTTCCACCACCTGGCGACGGGGCTCGCGTTCATCCTGGCCTTCATCGGCGTGAAGATGTTGCTCACCGACGTGTGGCACCCGCCGATCGCGCTGTCGCTCGGTGTCATTGTGGTGACATTGATCGTGGCCATCGTCTGGTCGCTGCGCACCACCCCGCCGGCCCCGCGGTCCGTGGCCGAGCCGGAGGGGGTAACCAAGCCGGAGGGGGTAGCCGAGCCGGGGGGCGTGGCCGAAGGCTCCCAGGAGGTGCCCCGATGACCGGTGGGCGGGTGGCGAACCGGGCCCGGTTCGCCACTTGCCCGGAAACATATCGAGGAATGGTGTCGCGACGCGCCGGGAACGAGGATGCCTGACAGTCCTGGCTCAGCGGTTATGCTGGCTCCGGCGGGTACTGCGGTACATTCGGTGCACATCCAGCCGCCGGAACGTATCTCTCTGACGTGGGCGAGGAGACGCGCGGGCGGGAATACTCGACGTTCCGGGACCGATCGTGTGTACTCGTTCGGTGTGAGTCGTGGTCCTTTCTTGCCGATTCTTCCCGAAATTTCGCAGCTCGTTGCGGGCGTACTAGCCGAAGGCGGATGATGCACAGGCTGTTGGCGGTCGTCGTTTCTCACGGGGGATCGACGTCTCTGTACCGGTTGCTGACCACACTGGATGCCATGGCGGAATGTCGGGTGTTTCTGGTAGAAAATGATGGGAAATCCCGACATGATGCGTTGCCGGACGGTGTGCGCGTGGTCCAGGGGCACGGGAACGTCGGATACGGCACCGCGGTGAACCTCGCTGTCCGCCGTGCCCTGGAGGACGGGCTGCGGCCGGAGTGGATCCTGGTGGTCAACAGTGACGTGACGGTCCCTGCCGACACCGCGACGATGATCCCGAAGCTGCTCGCCTGGGCCCCGTCGTCCGCCGACGTGGTCGGCTTCCCGATCCGCGGCACGGCGGGCGAGCGGGGACGGGCGAGTGCCGTCCTGCCGCGCCCGCGGACGAACGCCTACACGGCGGTACGGGGCGAGATCGCCGCGGTGGAGAGGTGGCCGGAACTGCGCTATCCGGTCGGCGCCTTCTTCGCCGTCCGCTCGGAGATTTTCCTACGGCTGGGCGGATTCGACCCGTCGTACTGGATGTACTACGAGGAGACGGATCTGTTCGCCCGGTTGCACGCCGCGGGTGGGCGCATCGTCTGGGCGGACGACGCCTGGCCGGTCGTTCATGTGGGCGGGGAGACCGTCGGGCGGTCCGGGCTGCTGTACGCCGAACTCGGCCGGTCGGCAGCCACCTATGCCCGGCGGCACCGTCACGACGTGGGCCGGTCGTGGACCGCGGTGCACGCGGCCCAGTTGACCGTCCTCGCCGCGCGCAAATTGGCCGTGGGCCGGTCGCACGACGCGTTGCGCGCGGTCCGGATCCTCTCCGGGCTGGTGAGCGGGCTGGCCCGGCCAGGCTGGGAGCCCGCGGTCAGCTCACGGTGGCACGCCGTCCCGGCCGAGACGCGGCTGCGTCTCGGCCATCTCCGCCCGGTCCCGCGGACGCCGCGGCAGCGGCAGGACGATCTGATCGATGATCTCGCCGACGGCTCCCCCGGCTCCTCTGGCCAGCGGACGTAGCGCCAGCATCACCTCGTGCCGGAGGGGGTCTCGGGGGAGTGAGCGTATCCGGTGGCGTGAGTGCGCGAGCTCGCCGCAGCCGGCCTCACCCCCACCGTCACCAGCCGCGGGCGCGCCATTCCGCCAGGTGCGGGCGTTCGGCGCCGAGGGTGGTGTCGTGTCCGTGGCCGGGGTAGATCCAGGTGGTGTCCGGCAGTGGGCCGAAGATCTTGCGTTCGAGATCGTCCATCAGCGTCGTGAAGGCCTGTTCGTCACCGAACGTGTTTCCAGGGCCGCCAGGGAACAGGCAGTCTCCGGTGAAGAGGTGGGGAGCGGCGGGATCGGCGTCGTAGAGCAGGGCGATGGATCCGGGTGTGTGCCCGACCAGGTGGATCACCCGAAGGGCCGCCGTCCCGACGGCGATCTCGTCCCCCTCGCGCACCTGCCGCGCGGTGGGCACCGGAATGGCCGGGGCGTCGTCCGGATGGGCGACCGTGCTGGCCCCGGTGGTGGTGACCACATCTGCGAGGGCCTGCACATGATCATCGTGCCGATGGCTGGTGACCACCGTTGCCAGCCCCGCGTCCCCGACAAGCCGCAGCAGCGTGTCGGCCTCGTTCGCCGCGTCGACGAGCAGCTGCTCCCCGGTGACCGGGCAGTGCAACAGGTAGGCGTTGTTGTTCATCGGGCCGACGGCGACCTTGGTGATCGTCAGGCCTGGCAGGGTCCGCACGTCGGCCGGACCGCCGACCGTGACTTTCCCGGTGTACTCGGTGTAGCCGGTGCGGCTGGTGTCGCCGCCGTTGGCGTCGCTCATGACGATCCTCTCCGGAGTGGATGGCGCGGATGGGACGGGAACAGGGGATAGCTGCCGGTCGTTACGGTCCGTCGGGTGGCACCGGGAGATCTGACGCCTCTGACGCCTCTGAGGTCTCTGCCGGATGCGACGGATTCGTCCGGCTGATGGTTAGGTGGCCGCCCCCGGAAAAGTGTCGGTCCTCATCCGTAGCATGGCCACACTCGCCCAGGTCCGGTCTTACTGAAGATCATGAGGGTTTGTCGATGGCCGATCGTCTTGTCGTGCGTGGCGCGCGTGAACACAATCTCCGTGACGTCGACCTCGACCTGCCCCGCGACGGGCTGATCGTCTTCACCGGTATGTCCGGGTCCGGCAAGTCCAGCCTCGCCTTCGACACAATCTTCGCCGAGGGGCAGCGGCGCTACGTGGAGTCGCTGTCGGCCTATGCGCGGCAGTTCCTCGGGCAGATGGACAAGCCCGACGTCGACTTCATCGAGGGGCTGTCTCCGGCCGTCTCCATCGATCAGAAGTCGACCTCGCGCAACCCGCGGTCCACCGTCGGCACGATCACCGAGGTCTACGACTACCTGCGGCTGCTCTTCGCCCGCGCCGGCCGTCCGCACTGCCCGAAGTGCGGGCGGCTGATCTCCCGGCAGACCCCGCAGCAGATCGTCGACCGGCTGCTGGAGTTGCCCGAAGGCACCCGCTTCCAGGTGCTGGCCCCGGTGGTGCGTGGCCGCAAGGGCGAGTACGTCGACCTGTTCGCCGAGCTGCAGAGCTCCGGGTTCGCACGGGCCCGCGTCGACGGCACGGTGGTGCCGCTCACCGATCCGCCGAAGCTGGAGAAGCAGCGCAAGCATACGATCGAGGTCGTCGTCGATCGGCTCGCGATCAAGTCGTCAGCGAAGCGGCGGCTCACCGACTCGGTGGAGACGGCCCTGAAGCTGGGCGGCGGGCTCGTCCTGGTTGACTTCGTCGACCGCGACGCCGACGATCCCGAGCGCGAGCGGATGTACTCCGAGCATCTGGCCTGCCTCTACGACGACCTCTCCTTTGAGGAGCTGGAGCCGCGGTCGTTCTCGTTCAACTCGCCGTACGGCGCCTGCCCCGAGTGCACCGGGATCGGGACCCGCAAGGAGGTCGACCCGGAGCTCGTCGTGCCCGACCCCACCCTGTCGCTGGCGCAGGGCGCGGTGGCCCCCTGGTCGGGCGGCCACAACAAGGAGTACTTCGAACGGTTGCTCACGGCCCTCGCCGAGGACCTCAGCTTCAGGATGGACACCCCGTGGGAGGGGCTGCCCGAGCGGGCCCGCAAGGCCGTGCTGTACGGCAGCGGCGACACCGAGATCCACGTCGGCTACACCAACCGCTACGGCCGCAAGCGTTCCTACCACACCTCCTTCGAGGGCGTGATCGGTTTCCTGGGCCGCCGGCACCGCGAGGCCGAGTCGGACAGCAGCCGGGAGCGGTACGAGGGCTACATGCGCGACATCCCCTGCCCGGCCTGCCGCGGCGCGCGGCTAAAGCCGGAGTCACTCGCGGTGACGCTGGGTGGCCGGTCGATCGCCGAGGTTTCGGGTCTGGCGATCGGCGAGTGCGCCGTGTTCCTGCGCGGGCTCGACCTCACCGAACGGGAGCGGACCATTGCCGGTCGGGTGCTCAAGGAGGTCGACGCGCGGCTGACATTCCTGCTGGACGTGGGGCTGGACTACCTCTCCCTCGACCGGGCCGCCGGCACCCTGGCGGGCGGCGAGGCACAGCGCATCCGGCTGGCCACCCAGATCGGTTCCGGGCTCGTCGGGGTGCTGTACGTGCTCGACGAGCCGTCGATCGGCCTGCACCAGCGGGACAACCGCCGGCTCATCCAGACCCTGCTGCGGCTGCGCGACCTGGGTAACACGCTCATCGTCGTCGAGCACGACGAGGACACGATTCGCGCCTCCGACTGGGTGGTCGACATCGGCCCCGGCGCCGGCGAGCACGGCGGTCGGGTCGTCGTCTCCGGGCCGGTCGAGAAGCTGCTCGCCAGCGAGGAGTCGATGACCGGCGCCTACCTGTCCGGGCGGCGGCGGATCCCGGTGCCCGACATCCGCCGGGTGCCGGCCAAGGGCCGGGCACTGACCGTGCACGGGGCCCGGCAGCACAACCTGCGCGACGTCACCGTGTCGTTCCCGCTGGGCTGTTTCGTGGCCGTCACCGGGGTGTCGGGCTCGGGGAAGTCCACCCTCGTCAACGACATCCTCGCCGCCGTCCTGGCGAACAAGCTCAACGGCGCCCGGCAGGTGCCGGGCCGGCACCGCACTGTCAGCGGGCTCGACAATCTCGACAAGGCGGTCCGGGTCGACCAGTCCCCGATCGGACGCACGCCGCGGTCCAACCCCGCCACCTACACCGGCGTGTTCGACCACATCCGCCGGCTGTTCGCCGAGACGACCGAGGCGAAGGTCCGTGGCTATCTGCCGGGCCGGTTCTCGTTCAACGTCAAGGGCGGGCGGTGCGAGGCGTGTTCCGGTGACGGCACCCTCAAGATTGAGATGAACTTCCTGCCAGACGTGTACGTGCCGTGCGAGGTCTGCCACGGCGACCGGTACAACCGGGAGACGCTGGAGGTGCACTACAAGGGCAGGAACATCGCCGAGGTGCTCGACATGCCGATTGAGGAGGCGGCGGAGTTCTTCGCCGCGGTGCCGGCCATCGCCCGCCACCTGCGGACGCTGAACGACGTCGGCCTGGGGTACGTCCGGCTCGGCCAGTCGGCGCCGACCCTCTCCGGCGGCGAGGCGCAGCGGGTCAAGCTCGCCTCGGAGCTGCAGCGGCGCTCCACCGGCCGGACGGTCTACGTGCTCGACGAGCCGACGACCGGTCTGCACTTCGAGGACATCCGCAAGCTGCTCGGCGTGCTCGGCCGGCTGGTCGACGCCGGGAACACGGTCATCGTGATCGAGCACAACCTCGATGTCATCAAGACGGCGGACTGGATCATTGACCTGGGTCCGGAGGGGGGCACGGGAGGCGGCCGTGTCGTCGCGCAGGGGTCGCCCGAGGCCGTGGCTGCGGTCGAGGAGAGCCACACCGCGGTCTTCCTCCGGGAGATCCTCAGTGACCGGGTCGCCGAGGTGGGACCGCTCCCGCCCTCTCAGGTCCGCAGCAGGTCCGCGAGGACGGCGTCCAGCTCCTGTTCGGTGTGCTCCTGACCGGTCGGGACAAGCCGCTCGGTGCGGTCCAGGAAGCTGCGCAGCGACGACGCCGCGACCACTACCACGGACTGGCGGTCGCCGTGCACCAGGTCGAGCCGCACGCCGCGCCGATCCGCGTCGGGACCGATCCGGACGTCCCCGTCGCCCACCGCCGTCTCCAGGCCGGCGCGCAGGGTGTCGCGTGGTGCGACCCAGCTGCCCTGCGGCAGCGCGGGATGCTCCGGCCTGGACACCAGCGTCATGGACACGGCCAACGGGTCGCGGGCGCCCCAGCAGATCTGGAACACGGTGATCCGCCCACGGCTGGACGCGTCGTCCACGACGAACTCCGCCGTGACGTCCTTACCAAGCACGCGCTGGCTCCCTCGGTTCGCTTGCCCGATGTCTCGAGGGTCGCAGCCCTCCGCCCCGGACGCCAACGGGGGCCCCCGAAACAGCGGAAGGTGTGTAATCGGTCACGATGCTGCCGGGTGGCCGTCGCCGCTCGTCACCCTACCGCCACCACCGGAGGGAACCCGCCGCCAAGCCCGCGCGCTATGCGTGATGAAATGGTTACGTGCAGGTGCTGCTTGCTCGGGATGAAGGTCGCCGTAGGCTCGGTTCATGGCTGATCCGGCGTCCTACCGGCCCGCGCCGGGCTCGATCCCCGAGACACCCGGTGTCTATCGTTTCCGTGACGAGCACGGTCGCGTGCTCTATGTCGGCAAGGCCAAGAACCTGCGGGCCCGGCTGGCCAACTACTTCGCCGAGTTGCACACCCTCCATCCGCGTACGCAGCACATGGTCTCCTCGGCGAGCTCGGTCGACTGGACCGTCGTCTCGACCGAGGTCGAGGCCCTCCAGCTCGAGTACACGTGGATCAAGCAGTTCGACCCGCGCTTCAACGTCCGCTACCGCGACGACAAGAGCTACCCGAGTCTCGCCGTGACCCTCCACGAGGAGTTCCCGCGCCTGCAGGTCATGCGGGGACCCAAGCGCAAGGGCGTCCGGTACTTCGGCCCGTACGCGCATGCCTGGGCCATCCGGGAGACCCTCGATCTGCTCCTGCGGGTCTTCCCCGCCCGCACATGCTCGGGCGGGGTCTTCAAACGGGCCGCGCAGGTCGGACGGCCGTGCCTGCTCGGGTACATCGACCGGTGCTCGGCACCCTGCGTGGGACGGGTCGACGCGGCCACCCATCGGGAGATAGTCGAGGACTTCTGCGACTTCATGTCCGGGCAGACGGGCCGTTACCTGCGTCGGCTCGAACGGGAGATGCAGCAGGCGGCGCAGGCCCAGGAGTACGAACGCGCCGCGCGGCTGCGCGACGACATCGGCGCCCTGCGCCGTGCGGTTGAGAAGCAGGCCGTGGTCCTGCCCGACGGCACCGACGCCGACGTCATCGCCTTCGCCGAGGACGAGCTGGAGGCCGCCGTCGCGGTGTTCTACGTGCGTGGCGGGCGGGTACGCGGCCAGCGGGGCTGGGTCGTCGACAAGCTCGACGAGGTCACGACCGCGGACCTCGTCGAGCAGTTCCTCACCCAGGAGTACCTCGACGGCACGGGAGCGGCCTCGACCGGGACCGCCGGTTCGACGGTGCCCACGACCACCGCGGGATCCCAGGGGGAAGGCATCCCCCGCGAGATCCTGGTGCCCGCCCTGCCGCCCGATGTCGAGGCGGTCACCGAACTGCTCGGCGCGGCCCGGGGTAGCCGCGTCGAGGTCCGCGTGCCCCGCCGTGGGGACAAGCGCACCCTGCTCGAAACGGTGGAGCGCAACGCCAAGCAGGCGTTCGCGCTGCACCGGACGAAGCGGGCCAGTGACCTCACCGCCCGCAGCCGTGCCCTCGCCGAGCTTCAGGAGGCCCTGGAGCTGCCCGACGCGCCGCTGCGCATCGAGTGCTTCGACGTCTCGAACACCCAGGGCACGAACGTCGTGGCGAGCATGGTCGTGTTCGAGGACGGCCTGCCGCGCAAGTCCGAGTACCGCAGGTTCGCGATCCGCGGCATCGCCTGCCGGGAGGGTGCCGGCCGGGAGGGTGCCGGGGACGACGTGGCGAGCATGTACGAAACCATCCACCGGAGGTTCTCGCGCTACCTCGCCGAGCGGTCCCGCACCGCCGACATCGCCGACATCGCCGAGCTTGGCGACATCGCCGGCGCGCCGGGTGCCGCGCAGCCGATCGATCCGGGGACCGGGCGGCCGCGCCGGTTCGCCTACCCGCCGAACCTCGTCGTGGTGGACGGCGGGGCGCCCCAGGTGGCTGCGGCGGCCCGGGCGCTCGACGAGCTCGGCATCGACGCCGGCCCCGGCGGGGTGGCGCTGTGCGGGCTGGCGAAGCGGCTGGAGGAGGTCTGGCTGCCGGACACCGCGGACCCGGTCATCCTCCCGCGGACGTCCGAGGCGCTCTACCTGCTGCAACGGGTGCGCGACGAGGCGCACCGCTTCGCCATCGCCTACCACCGGCAGAAGCGGTCCACGGCCATGGTGGCCTCCGCCCTCGACGAGGTCCCCGGCCTGGGTGACACCCGGCGCAAGGCCCTGCTGCGCCACTTCGGTTCGGTGGCGAAGATACGGGCGGCGAGTGCCGAGCAGATCGCGCAGGTGTCCGGCATCGGCCCGCGGACGGCGGCGGCGATCGTCACCGCGCTGGCCCGGTCGGCGCCGGGCCGCGCCGACGCGCCCGCCCCCGTCGTCGACCCGCGCACCGGAGAGATTCTCGACACGGAGACCGTCTCATGACCACCCCGACCCTGGATCTGGCGATCATCACCGGGCTGTCCGGCGCCGGGCGCAGCACCGCGGCGAAGTGTCTGGAGGACCTGGGCTGGTTCGTCGTCGACAACCTTCCCCCGGAGCTGCTGTCCACCATGGCTGAGCTGGGCCGTCGTTCCGGTGGGGCAATCAGCCGCATCGCCGTCGTGGTGGACGTGCGGGGCCGGCCGTTTTTCTCTGACCTGCGCGCCGCGATCGCGGCGCTCGACGCGCGGGGCATGCATCCCCGGATGCTGTTCCTCGAGGCCAGCGACGACGCGCTGATCCGCCGGTTCGAGCACGTCCGCCGGCCGCATCCGCTGCAGCGCGACGAGCGGGTGGTCGACGGCATCGGCCGGGAACGGATTCTGCTCGCCGAGCTGCGCGGCGAGGCCGACCTGGTCCTCGACACCACCGACCTGAACGTCCACGAGTTGCGGTCGAAGATCGACGCCGCGTTCGGGCAGCCGAACGCCAACCGGCTCAACGCCACGGTGGTGTCGTTCGGGTACAAGTACGGACTTCCGCTGGATGCGGATCTCGTCGCCGACTGCCGGTTCCTGCCCAACCCGCACTGGGTGGAGGCGCTGCGCCCGTTCACCGGCCGCGATCCGCAGGTGCGCGACTATGTGCTGGCCCAGCCGGGAGCGCAGGACTTCCTCGACCAGTACTCGGCGCTGCTCCGCCTGGTCGGCGAGGGTTACGCCCGTGAGGGCAAGCGGTATCTCACGCTGGCCGTCGGGTGCACCGGCGGCAAGCACCGTAGCGTCGCGATCGCCGAGCAGCTCGGCATCCGGCTCGCCGCGGGCGGCGTGGGAGTCCGGGTGGTGCACCGTGACCTGGGACGGGAGTGAACCATCCGTGAACCTCAAGGGCGTAGCCGCGCGCTCCGACGGTCCGGACCGGGCACCGGCGGTCGTCGCCTTCGGCGGCGGCCACGGGCTCGCCGCCTCGCTCGCCGCGCTCCGGCAGATCACCTCGGCGCTTACCGCCGTGGTGACCGTCGGTGACGACGGTGGATCCTCCGGGCGGCTGCGCGCGGAGCTCGGCGCGCTCCCCATGGGCGATCTGCGAATGGCCCTGGCCGCGCTGGCCGGACCGGACGGATGGTCGACCACCTGGGCGGACGTGTTCCAGCACCGGTTCGGCGGCGACGGGCCGCTCGCCGGGCACGCGGTCGGCAACCTCGTGCTGACCGCGCTCGCCGAGCGCACCGGATCACCGGTGGCCGCGCTCGACTTGGCCGCCACCCTCCTCGGCGTGCGGGGGCGGGTGCTGCCGCTGTCGACCAGGGGCATCGATATCGTCGCCGACGTCGTGGGGCTGGATCCGGCGGCGCCCACCGCCGAGGTCGAGGTGCGCGGGCAGGCCGCGGTGGCCACGACCGGTGGACGGGTCGCGGGTGTCCGGCTGTCGCCGGCGGCACCGCCGGCCTGTCCGGAGGCGGTGACCGCGGCGGGCGCGGCCGACTGGATCATCCTTGGACCGGGATCGCACTACACGAGCATGCTGCCGCATCTGCTGGTTCCTGAGATGAACCGGGCGATCGCGACGTCCCGGGCGAACCGGGTGATGGTGTTGAACCTGACCGCCCAGCCGGGGGAGACCGAGGGATACACCCCCCAGGCCCATCTCCACTCCCTCGGCCGGCACGTTCCCGGCCTGCGGCTGGACGTGGTGATCGCCGATCCGACCGCCGTGCCCGACCCCGATCTGCTCGCCCGGGCGGCGGCGGACGTCGGTGCCCGGCTCCATCTGGCGCCGGTGCGGATCCCCGGCGCGCCCGTGCACGATCCGGTCCGGCTCGCCGCGGCCTTCCGTGCGGTGTTCGCGGGACTCCCGGAGGCGACCTGCCCGACGCCCGCGTCCCGGCGGCCGGTCACGCAGTACTCATCGTCCGGCGGACCGGTCCGCCGGACCCCATCCGGTGAAGCCAAGGAGTGATCGGTGTGGCGGCGATGACGGCCACCGTCAAGGACGAACTGAGCCGGCTGCGGGTCGCGAAGCCCTGTTGCCGGCGGGCCGAGATGGCGGCCCTGCTGCGCTTCGGTGGGGGGCTGCACATCGTCGGTGGTCGCATCGTGGTCGAGGCGGAACTCGATACTGGCGCGACCGCCCGCCGGTTGCGTCGTGAGGTCGCCGAGGTCTTCGGCTTCCCCTCGACGGTGGCCGTGCTGGCCGCCGGTGGGCTGCGCCGCTCGGTGCGCTACATCGTGCGCGTCGAGCGAGACGGCGAGCAGCTCGCGCGGTCCACCGGCCTGCTCGACCAGCGTGGCCGTCCGGTGCGCGGGCTGCCGCCGCAGGTGGTCACGGGCTCCGCCTGTGACGCCGCGGCGGCCTGGCGGGGCGCGTTCCTCGCCCACGGTTCGCTGACCGAGCCGGGTCGGTCCTGCTCGCTGGAGGTGACCTCGCCTGGTCCAGAGGCCGCGCTCGCCCTGGTCGGCGCGGCGCGTCGGCTGGGGGTCCAGGCCAAAAGCCGGGACGTGCGCGGCGTCGATCGCGTCGTCATCCGCGACGGCGACGCGATCGGCGCGCTGCTGACCAGGATCGGTGCGCACGACAGCCTGCTCGCCTGGGAGGAACGGCGGATGCGCCGGGAGGTCCGGGCGACCGCCAACCGGCTGGCGAACTTCGACGACGCCAACCTGCGCCGCTCCGCCCGGGCCGCGGTGGCCGCCGGCGCCCGGGTGCAGGCCGCGATGCGCATCCTCGGCGACGACGCCCCGGAGCACCTGCTGGCGGCCGGCCGGTTGCGCATCGAGCACGCGCAGGCCTCCCTGGAGGAGCTGGGCGCGCTCGCGGACCCGCCGCTGACCAAGGATGCGGTCGCCGGCCGGATCCGCCGGCTGCTGGCGCTCGCCGACAAGAGGGCCAACGCGCTCGGTATCCCCAACACCGAGGCGAGCGTCTCCCCGGATCTCCTTGAGAACGCCTGAGCAACAGCGGCCCAGGTCAGGCCCAGACATTTCATACCTGCAAGTCATACCCGCAAGTGGACTACTGGCCCAGTAGCACCATCGGGATCGGATGGCTCTTCGGGGCTCTTCGGGGTGGGACCCGCCCTGTGGGGCGCCCGCCTGGGCGGTTCGGCCGGCGTCAGCGCGGGTCCACGGGATCTGCCGGCCCCCGGCCCTGCGCGGAGGCGCACCGGCGGTGCGGCAGCGCAGCCATGTGATGGGATGTAGTTTCCGGGTGGGGCGTGCCCGCACCGTGTGAGGAGACCAACATCGCACGGTTCGGATTCCCGCCGATGATGTGCAAACTCGTTAGGCTCCTGCCTCGACAGCGCCACACGAACGACAGCGCCACACGAACGAGAACGTCACAACCGAACGACGACGTCGCGATGGAACGACGGCGTGACTATCGAAACGACGAGACAAGACGGTAGGGAGTCCTGGACGTGGCTACGCGGGTGGGTGTCAACGGCTTCGGGCGAATCGGTCGTAACTTCTGGCGGGCGCTCGCGGCGAGCAACCGGAACGATCTCGAGATCGTCGCGGTCAACGACCTGACCGACAACAAGACTCTCGCGCATCTGCTCAAGTACGACACCACGCTGGGTACGCTGTCCGCTGCGGTCGGTGTCGTTGACGAGGGTATCCGCGTCGGTGATACCGTGATCAAGGTGCTGGCCGAGCGCGACCCGGCGGCGCTGCCCTGGGCCGATCTGGGCGTGGACGTCGTCATCGAGTCCACCGGCCGCTTCACCAAGGCGGCGGATGCGGGCAAGCACCTGCAGGCGGGTGCCAAGAAGGTCATCATCTCGGCGCCGGCCAAGGACGAGGACATCACTGTGGTGATAGGCGTGAACGACGACGCCTACGACCCGGCCAGGCACCACATCCTGTCCAACGCATCCTGCACGACGAACTGCGTCGCGCCGATGGCGAAGGTGCTCGACGAGGCCTTCGGTATCAGCCAGGGGCTGATGACCACCATCCACGCCTACACCAACGACCAGGTCATCCTGGACTTCCCGCACTCGGACCTGCGGCGGGCGCGGGCTGCGGCGCAGAACATCATCCCGACCACCACGGGTGCGGCGAAGGCCACCGCGCTGGTCCTGCCCCACCTCAAGGGCAAGCTCGACGGACTGGCGATGCGGGTGCCGGTCCTCGACGGCTCGGTCACCGACCTGGTGGCCACCCTGGACAAGAAGGCCAGCAAGGAAGAGGTCAACGCGGCGTTCAAAGCGGCGGCGGAGGGCCCGCTGAAGGGCTACCTTGTCTACACCGAGGACCCGATCGTCTCCTCTGACATCGTCAACACCCCGGCGTCCTGCACGTTTGACTCGCTGCTGACGATGTCCGCCGGCAATCAGGTGAAGGTCGTCGGCTGGTACGACAACGAGTGGGGCTACTCCAACCGGCTGGTCGACCTGACCGCGCTGGTCGCCGCGCGTCTCTAGGCCCGCGCGCCGCTGGTCGCCGCGCGCCGCTGGTCGCCGCGCGCCGCCGGCAGGCGAAACCCGTCGGGCGGCGCCGGTCCTCCCCGGCCGTTCCTCCTGACCGGGCCGGAGAGGATCCTCTCCGGCTCTTCCTCGACAATTTCTCTCCCCAATGGAGTAACGAAGCGTGAGGACGATCGACGACCTGCAGGTCGCCGGGCACCGAGTGCTGGTCCGCAGTGACCTGAACGTGCCGCTGGATCGTTCCGGTGACACCCCGCGCATCACCGACGACGGCCGGGTCCGCGCCAGCGTCCCGACCATCTCCGCGCTGCTGGACCGGGGCGCCCGGGTGGTCGTGAGCTCGCACCTGGGCCGGCCGAAGGGCGAACCGGACCCGAAGTACTCCTTGGAGCCGGTGGCGGGTCGGCTCGCCGAGCTGCTGGGCCGGCCGGTGGCGTTCGCCGGCGACGGCAGCGGTGACATCGCCGGTGCGCATGCCCGCGAGGTGGTCGCCGGACTCGGGGACGGCGAGGTGGCCCTGCTGGAGAACCTGCGCTTCGCCGCCGGGGAGACCAGCAAGGACGCGGCGATCCGCGCGGCTTTCGCCGACGAGCTGTCGGCGCTCGCCGAGTTCTACGTCGGGGACGCCTTCGGCGCGGTCCACCGGGCCCATGCCAGCGTCGCCGACGTCCCGAAGCGGCTGCCGCACGCCGCGGGTCGGCTCGTGCTTACCGAGCTGGAAGTGCTCCGCCGGCTCAGCAGCGACCCGGCGCGTCCCTACAGTGTCGTGCTCGGCGGGTCCAAGGTGTCCGACAAGCTCGGCGTGATCCGCGCGCTGCTGCCCAAGGTCGACGCGTTGCTCGTCGGCGGGGGGATGTGCTTCACCTTCCTGGCGGCGCTCGGTCACGGGGTCGGCGGGTCGCTGCTGGAGACCGAGATGATCGAAACGTGCAAGGAGCTGCTCGCCGAGGGCGGGGAGCGGATCGTGCTGCCGACCGACGTCGTCGTCGCGGACAGGTTCGCCGCCGACGCGGACACCGCCGTCGTCGCGGCTGACGCCATCCCCGCCGGCTGGCTCGGGCTCGACATCGGCCCGGCGTCGACGGAGCTGTTCGCCGCGCGGCTGGCCGGAGCGGCCACGGTCTTCTGGAACGGGCCGATGGGCGTGTTCGAGCTCGCGCCGTTCGCCGCGGGCACCCGGGGGGTGGCCGAGGCGGTCGCCGCCGGCAAGGGGTTCTCCGTCGTGGGTGGCGGCGACTCCGCCGCGGCGGTCCGCACGCTCGGCATCCCGGAGGATGCCTTCAGTCACATCTCGACCGGCGGCGGCGCGAGCCTGGAATACCTGGAGGGCAAGACGCTGCCCGGGCTCGCGGCCCTCGATGTCTGATTTCCGCGGGACGTCCGGCCTCCGCGGGACGTCCGGCGTCCGCGGGACCTCCGGGGCCGGGGCCGGCTGATGGCCCTGCTGGGCCGGGGAAGATCTGAGCGAGGTTCCGACAGGGGATCCGGGAAGAACAGGGGATCCGGGAAGGACGAGGACGGCGTGGGCAAGGACAGGTCGGTGAAGGGCGCTGCCGGTTCAAAGGGCGCCGCCGGAGTCAAGGGCACCGGCCGACGGACGCTGGTAGCCGGCAACTGGAAGATGAACCTCAATCACCTCGAGGCGATCGCGCTGGTGCAGAAGATCGCCTTCGATCTCAAGCCCGCCGAGCTGGAGACCGTCGAGGTCGTTGTTCTCCCGCCGTTCACCGATCTGCGCAGCGTGCAGACCCTGGTGGACGGGGACAAGCTCGCCATCGCCTACGGGGGGCAGGACCTCTCCCCCTACGCGTCGGGTGCGCACACCGGTGACATCAGCGGGGCGATGCTGGCCAAGCTCGGCTGCGACTACGTCGTCGTCGGGCACTCCGAGCGCCGGGCCGACCACCACGAGGACGACGCGCTGGTGGCGGCCAAGGCGAAGGCGGCCTTCTCCGTGGGGCTCACCCCTATCCTGTGCGTGGGGGAGCCCGAGGAGATCCGGGCCGCCGGCACCCAGGTCGAGCACGTGCTGCGTCAGCTCGAGCGGTCGCTGGCTGGCATCACCGCCGAGCAGGCCGCGACGATCGTCATCGCCTACGAGCCGGTGTGGGCGATCGGCACTGGCCGCACCGCCTCCGCGCAGGACGCCCAGGACATGTGCGCGGCGGTCCGCGGCCAGCTGGCCAGTCAGTACGGCGATGAGATCGCCGCGGGGATCCGTGTCCTCTACGGCGGCTCGGTGAAGGCAGCGAACGCCGGCGAGCTGTTCACCATGCCGGACGTGGACGGCGGGCTGGTCGGCGGGGCGAGCCTGGTCGCCGAGGAGTTCGTCGGCATCGTGCGCAGCGGGCCGCCGGCCTGACGGCGGACGCGTCCGTACACTCGCCTACCGCGCACTCGCCCTGCCGCCGGCCGTCCCGGTGCCGGACCACCGGACCAGGCGAAGCACTGTCGGTGAGAGCGGATACTGTTGCGTGGCGACGTGTCCGGCCCGCCCGATCCCCTCAAGGCGTGCCGGTTCCACCCACGTTGCTGGAAGGCCGAGGAGGTGTGTAGGACGGTGGAACCGCCCTTGTCGGAGGTTCGGCCTGGGCACCGAGCGGCCTGCCACTTCCCCGAGGAGCGGGAGCTGGTCTAGATGACGATCGGTCTGTCGATCGCCCTGATTGTCGCGAGTATTCTGATGATCATGCTTGTGCTGTTGCACCGAGCCAAGGGAGGCGGGCTGTCCACCCTGTTCGGCGGCGGCGTGTCCTCGTCGCTGGGTGGGTCCTCGGTCGTGGAGAAGAACCTCGACCGGTTGACCATCGCTGTTGGGATCATCTGGTTCACCTGCATCGTCGGTCTCGGTCTGCTGCTGAAGAATTGAACGCCCAGTTCGGCCCGCGCCCTGGTCCCGGCCGCGGGAGTGGTCGCGGCCGTGGAGGCCGGCTGCCTCGCCTCGTGTCCGTGCTCGCCACGATCCTGCTCGCCACGGTCCTGGCTGCCACGGTGACCGCCTGCAGCGGTGGCTCGGGGGACGGATCGCGTGAGCTCGCTGCCAGTCCCACCCCGGCGACGACCACCACGCCCCCTCCGTCCGGCAAGCCGGGCGGCACGCTGCGGATCGTCACCCAGTGGATGCCCAGTGGCGATCCGGGCTGGGCCGACCAGCCCGGCGAGCGGGCGGTCAGCCGGCTCGTGACCCGCCAGCTGTACAGCTATCCCTCCGACGAGGACACGACGAAGTCGACCATCCCGCGGCCGGACCTCGCCGTCGGCGCGCCGGTCGTCACCGAGAACGGGCTGGTCTACACGGTGCGGCTGCGTCCCGCGGCGCGCTGGGACACCCCCAACCAGCGCCGGATCACTGCCAACGACGTCGCCCGCGGCATCAAGCGACTGTGCACGCCCCCGAACCCGTCACCGCTGCGCGGCTACTTCACGGCGACCATCGTCGGATTCCGGGAGTTCTGTGCCCAGCTGGCGGCGACCCCGGTCGCCGACGCCGCGGCCTTCGTCGAGAGCAGCACCGTGGAGGGCATCGAGATCGTCGGCGACGACACGCTCGCGTTCCACCTACTGGCCCCGGTGAACGACTTCGTGGACGTGCTGGCGCTGCCGGCGGCCTCCCCGGTGCCGCTGGAGGCCCTGGCCTACCCGCCGGACTCGCTGGAGTACCTGCACAACCTGGTCTCGGCCGGGCCGTACCGGTTCACGGTCGCCCCCGGCGAGGGGTACCGGCTGTCGCGCAGCCCATCGTGGAGCGCGTCCTCGGACGGGATCCGCCGCGCCCTGCCCGACCATATAACGATCTTCGACGGCCTGAGTCCGGAGGCCATGCAGCAGGAGCTGGAGAGCGGCGACGCGGACATGTCGCTCGACGGGAAGATACCCGACAGCCGGGCCGTGGAGCTCGCCAGGGCGAACGACCCCCGTCTCGTGGTCGACGGGGTCGGGGTCACCCTGGCGCTCACCGTCGGGTTCAATGGGCCCTCCGCGGCCGCGCTGCGTGAGCTGTCGGTCCGCCGGGCGCTGCCCTACTGCATCGACCGGGTGAGCCTCGCGGCGGCGCTCGGCGGCCCCGAGTTCGCCGCTGCCGCCACTGGGTTGCTGCAGGAGACGATGACCGGCTACACCGACGCGGATCCCTTCCCGAGCCCGGCGGGACTCGGCGACGCGGCCCGTTGCCGGGAGGCGCTGAGCCATACCCCCGGCGGACCCGTCACGGCGCTGTCCCTGCTCACCACGGACAGCGCCACCGACGTGGCGGCCGCCGAAGCACTGCGGACCGCCTTCGCCCGTTCCGGTATCCGCCTCGACATCCGGATCCGGACCGGCGAGCGCTACCGTGCGGCAGCCGTCCACCCCACCGGGCAGTTCTGGGACCTGGCGCTCACTACTATCGCCCCGGACTGGTACGGCGACGCGGGCCGCACCGTCTTCCAGCCGTTGCTGGACGAGACGTGGGCCGGCCCCAGGCCGGCCGACGGCGGCTACCGGGATCCGGGCGCCCTGCATCTGCTCGCCACGGCGCTGCGGGCCACCAGCGAGGCGACCGCCGCGAGCAATTGGGCCGACCTGGAGCACACGCTGGTCGAGCAGGTCGCGGTGATCCCGCTGGCCGTCGTGCACACCCCGCAGTTCCACAGCACGAACGTCACCGCGTTCACGATCGTGCCGTCGATCGGCACCGCCGATCCGACCGCGGTCTCGCTGGGGTCCGGATGACAGCCGACCTGAACACGCTCCTCCCACCGGGGGTAACGCCAGGGGTAACCAGGCGGGGGTGGCCGGTGCATCCATGGGTGGCTCTCGCGGCCTACACTCCCTCCAGGACGTACCCGGAGGAACATCTGGGGAAAAGCGCCGGGAACGTCAGGTTTACGAAACCGGGTACGAGGTTTCGCGGCACTCGAGGCAGCGAAATCGGCAGGCACGGTTTCCGTGCTACCACCCATGGGACGAGACGAAGGAGCACGCGGGCCGTGGCAGGTGGCAACGCCATCCGGGGGAGCCGGGTCGGGGCAGGACCGATGGGAGAGGCGGAACGGGGCGAGACCGCGCCCCGGCAACGTATCTCCTTCTGGTGCGCTAACGCGCACGAGACGAGACCGTCGTTCGCTGCGGACGCGGCGATCCCCGACACGTGGGATTGTCCGAGCTGTGGTTTTCCGGCGGGACGGGATCGGGACAACACCCCGGCCCCGCCGCGCACCGAGCCGTACAAGACCCATCTCGCCTACGTGCGGGAACGACGGAACGAAAAGGACGGCGAGGCGATCCTCGCCGAGGCGCTCGCCAAGCTTCGGGGCGCATCCTAGCCCGGCCCCGGCAGCGGCCGACGGTCGCCGCCGGCGGCGACCGTCGGCGCACGCGCGCCCCGCCCCCGCTCCCGCAGCCGTTGCGCCGTCGCCGAGGATGCCCCTGTGACTGTGGATGGTGTCGGCATCGGCCCGCTCGTCGCCGGGCGGTACCGGCTCGTCGAACGGATTGGCTCCGGTGGGATGGGCACCGTGTGGCGGGCCCACGACGACGTGCTCCGGGTCGAGGTGGCGATCAAGGAGATCCGGGTCTCCGCCGACCTCGACGACGACGAGCGTGCCGCCGGAGTGGAGACGGCGATGCGCGAGGCCCGCAACGCCGCCCGGCTGCGGGGGAACCCACACGTGGTCACCGTCCATGACGCCGTGGAACACGACGGCCTGCCGTGGATCGTGATGGAGCTGGTCCGGGCCGGCACACTCGCCACGACGGTCAACCGGGACGGTCCCCTGCCGCCCGAGCGTGCCATCCAGGTCGGGCTCGCGGTCCTCGACGCCCTGGTCGCGGGTCAGCGGATGGGCGTGCTGCACCGGGACGTCAAACCATCGAACATCCTGCTGGCCGACGACGGCCGGGTGCTGCTGACCGACTTCGGCATCGCCACCCACGCCGCCGACCCGACCCTCACCGGCGGCATCGGCAGCGGCGGGACGCCCGCTTACATGGCGCCCGAACGCCTCCTCGGCGGCCCCGCGACCCTGGCCGGCGACCTGTTCGCCCTCGGCGCCACCCTCTACTTTGCCGTCGAGGGGGTCTCACCGTTCCAGCGCGACACGCTGCCCACCACTATCGGCGCCGTGCTGCACGCCGATCCGCCACCCTTCCTCCGGGGCGGCAGGCTGTCGGCAGCGATCGCCGGGCTGCTGGCCAAGAACCCGGCGAGCCGGCTGCGCGCGGAGGGAGCGCAGGCGTTGCTGACCTGGGCCGCGTCCCACCCAGCCGATTCCGCCCCGGCATCCCTGGTATCTCCGGCATCTCCGGCATCCCCGGCCGCGTCGTTGCCGCCGTCCTCGGCATCCCCGGCCGCGTCGTTGCCGCCGTCCCCGGCGCCGGACGCGGTGATCCGGCGCCGGACCGGGTCGCGACCCGTGCCGTTCCCGCCGGCCTGGCCAGGGACGGCGCGGCCCCCCGGCGCGGTCGGGTGGGTCCGGTCGTGGCGGGCACCCCGGCTGATGGCCGGGGCGATGATCCTCCTGGTGCTGCTCGCCGCCGTGGCCGCCGGGGCGTACCAGCTGTTCGGCGCGGACGACGGCGGCGACGGCGACCGGCGTCGTGCCTCGCCGCCGACGGTCGCCACGCGGGATCCGGCGGGGGTCGGGTCGCAACCGGGCGCCGAGGCTGGCGAGGCGCTGCCCCCGGGCATGATCGGCAGTTGGAGCGGATCGGTGACGCAGGCGTTCGTGCACTTCAACGCCGAGCTGGTGCTGCGGGGCGGCCGGATCGGCGAGGTGATCGGCACGAGTGCCTACCCGGAGAGTGGATGCGCCGGCGAGCTCGTGCTGCGGGGGGTGTCCGGCGCCTCGGTCCGGCTCGAGGAACGTCTCACCCGGGTCGGGGCGTTGTGCTTCGCCGCCACCTGGCTGGACCTCGTGCTCCACGGCGACGGCACGCTCGACTGCTCGTATCCGGCGACCGAGATCAGTTCGGCGGGGCAGGCGACCATGCGCCGCTCGGCGCCCCCCATGTCCCCATCGTCCCCCGCGCCTCCGGGCTGACCGGGACTGCCGGCTGACCGGACTGCCGGGTGAGCGGGTGAGCGGGTGAGCGCGCTGGGCGGTCCACCCCCGGCGGGTGAGGCGGCGAGACGGGGGGAACGGCCCGGCGCGGGTATGAACGGACCGGGTCAGAAACCGGGTCCGGGCCGGAACCGGGGCCCAGGACGCCGGGACGGCCGTGGCCCGTCCAGGCCACCGCCCGACCACGGCGTGGACAGGTGGACAGGAGGTACTCCGTGGATCCCGATTTTCCGCTACTCGTAAGAGTTCGGTGATGGCGTGGGTGGGCGGGCCGAAGGCCCGGCCGGTGTTGCCGGTCGGGTGGTTTTCGGCTTGTGGGTGGGGTTAGGGCTCGGGCCCGTCGGGTGGGCCGTCCTGGGG
>NZ_JDWE01000037.1:0-45503 GCF_000685765.2 Frankia sp. BMG5.23 | reverse complement strand
GGCCGGAGGCCCTGGCAGCCGCCTGGTTCACCGCCCGGTAGCGCAGGCCGCGGTCGAAGACCGCGAATATGATCGGCGCCGTGTCGAACACCCGCAGACACAGCAGCGCCTCTTCCCACCGGGCGAGTGCCNGCGGGTCCGGCAGGCCGGGCCGAGGCCCGCAGATGTCGCTGCGTACCTGACCATCGGGCTGCGGCGTCGGGTTCATCTCGGGACCAGTCCTGCCGGGGCCGGAGCCGCCGGTCACCGTCGGAGACTCGGGCGGGTAGAGACGCATCCAAGTGTGAAGCAGGTCCACCTCCTGCGCGAACGGGAGCATCAGCACCGGGCACGAACCAGCCGGGCACGAACCAGCGTCAAAACGGCTTAGAGAGTGGCCTGCAGGGACTTGATCGGCATGCTCAGCTCGGCCAGCATCTTCAGGTCGGCCTCCGCGGAGCGGCCCAGCGTCGTCAGATAGTTTCCGACGATCATGGCGTTGATGCCACCGAGCATCCCCTGCACGTCGAGATCGCCCAGGGTGATCTCGCGTCCGCCGGAGTAGCGCAGGATCGTGCGCGGCATGGCGAGGCGGAACGCCGCGATCGCGCGCAGCGCGTCACGCGGCTCGACCAGCGGAAGATCCCCGAAGGGCGTTCCCGGCCGCGGGTTGAGG
Source organism: Frankia sp. BMG5.23 (assembly GCF_000685765.2). Taxonomy (NCBI): domain Bacteria; kingdom Bacillati; phylum Actinomycetota; class Actinomycetes; order Frankiales; family Frankiaceae; genus Frankia; species Frankia sp. BMG5.23. The sequence continues at coordinate 44,848 of NZ_JDWE01000037.1, read as the reverse complement.
AAGTTCAGCGGAACCTCGTCGGGCTCCAGGGCCGCAAGCTGGGTGGCGAGCTCGGCACGCTGCTCGAGGCTCTCGCCGACGCCCAGAATGGCGCCGCAGCACAGCTCCATCCCCGCGGCCCGCACCATCTCACAGGTCTCCCACCGCTCCTCCCAACTGTGGGTGGTGACCACGTTCGGGAAGTGCGAGCGGGCCGTCTCCAGATTGTGGTTGTAACGGTGCACACCCATCGCCGTGAGTTCGTCGACCTGCTCGGAGGTCAGCATGCCCAGCGAGCAGGCGACGTTGATGTCGACCGCCGCACGGATGGCGGCGACCCCCTCCCGCACCTGCGCCATGAGCCGGGCGTCCGGGCCCCGCACGGCCGCGACGATGCAGAACTCGGTGGCGCCTGTCGCCGCGGTCTGCCGGGCGGCGTCGACGAGCGAGGGCACGTCCAGCCAGGCGGACCGCACCGGCGAGTCGAACTTGCCGGACTGCGAGCAGAAGTGACAATCTTCCGGGCATCCGCCGGTCTTGAGGCTGACGATCCCCTCCACCTCGACCTCCGGACCACACCAGCGCATCCGCACCTCGTGGGCCAGGGCGAGCAGATCGGTCAGCGTCTCGTCCGGGAACCGGAGCACGGCGAGCACGCCGGCCTCGTCCAGCCCCCGTCCGCCATCGAGGACCTCGCGCCGTGCCACGGTGAGGATGTCGGCACCGTCCTGGTCCGCCGGCGGCCGCTGCGACGCCGGTGCCGGTGCAGGTGCGGTGGGGTGCGCGGTCACGGACGTGGTCACGGATGCAGTCACAGGGGTCTCCAGACAAGGGTCGACGGGTGCGGTGGGTGCGTGGGTGCGTGGGTGCGGTGGGCATCGTGGTCGGGACTGATGCGCATGCACCCAGGTGCATGCGCATCCATTGTCGAACCGGCGCGCGGATGTGGGGCCGGATTCCCGAACACCATCGAGCCCCGAAGACTATCGAGCATGGTGGTTACGTCTCGTAGCGAGCTCTGAACTCCTGGGCACGGAACGTGCCGCCAAGTGCCGGTTGCAGCGAGGCACGCGCCACGGCCAGGAACTCGAGCCGGGCCAGCAGGCCGGCTCCCGCCGGAAGGACGCCGGCCAGCGGCCGGGCGGCCAGGCTTTCCAGGTCGATGAGGTTGCACCGGCAGGCCAGATCCGGTTCGGCCGGCCAGGACCCGACCACCACGCCGGCGAGGTCCAGGCCGCGGTGCGCCAGCGCCTCCAGGGTCAGCGCCGTGTCGTTCAGAGCGCCCAGGCCCGCGGCGGTCACGACGAGCACCGGCGCCCGCAGCACCCGGGCGAGGTCGGCGAGGGTGGCGCCGCCCGCGTCGTAGCGGACCAGCAGGCCGCCGGCGCCCTCGACGAGGACGAGATCGCGGCTGTCGGCGAGGGTGCCGATCCGGGCGGCGAGCTCGTCGAGGTCGACGGCCCGGTGCCCGGACCTGCGGGCGGCGGTGGCCGGAGCGAGCGGGTCGGGGTAGCGGGCCAGCTCGTGGACGTCGGTGATCCCGGTCAGATCGCGGACGAGGTCGACGTCACCCAACTCGCCGGGGCCGACACCGGTCTGGGCCGGTTTCACCACCGCGACCGCGTGGTGTCGGTCGTGCGCGAGCGCGCCGATCGCGGCCGTCACCACCGTCTTGCCGACCCCGGTGCCGGTCCCGGTCACCACCAGGGCTGTCATCGGGCCAGGGCTGTCATCGGGCCAGGGCTGTCATCGGGCCAGGACCCCGGCGGCGGCCAGCGCGTTGGTGACGATCGCGAGGTCGGCATCGGTGAGATCGGCCCGGGCGGCGAGGCGCAGCCGGCTGGTCCCGACCGGCACCGTCGGTGGCCGGAAGCAGCCGACGGCCACCCCGTGCCCGCGGCAGGTCGTCGCGGCCGCGATCGCGGGTTCGGGATCCCCAATGATCACTGAAACGACGGCCCCGGCGGGATCCGGCGCGCCGGTCAGGCCGGCGAGCTGACGGGCCCGGCGCCGGACGGTGCCGGGCAGCTCCGGGTGGGCCCCCAGAAACTCCAGGGCGGCCAGCGCGCTGCCCACGTTCGCCGGGGCGAGGCCGGTATCGAAGATGAAGCTGCGGGCGGTGTCGATGAGGTGATCGCGCACGGCCGCCTCGCCCAGCACCGCGCCGCCCTGGCCGCCCAGCGCCTTGGACAGGGTGGCCGTCGCCACCACGTCCGGCTCCCCGGCAAGGCCCGTGGCGGCGAGTGCCCCCCGACCGGCGGGCCCGACCACCCCGAGCGCATGGGCCTCGTCAACGACCAGGACCGCTCCGTGGGCCCGGGCGGCCTCGTGCAGTTCGGTCAGCGGGGCGAGATCGCCGTCCGCGGAGAACACCGACTCGGTCACGACGAGTGCCCGTCGCCAGGGGCGTCCGGCGAGGGCCGCCGCGACCGCGGCCACATCGGCATGCGGTGTCACGACGACGTCCGCCCGGGACAGCCGGCAGGCGTCCACGATCGAGGCGTGGTTCAGCGCGTCCGAGACGACCAGGTCGCCGGGGCCGGCCAGGGCGGTGACCACCGCGAGGTTCGCCGTGTAGCCGGAGGAGAAGACCAGGGCCGAGGCGAATCCGGCGTGCGCGGCGAGCGCGTTCTCCAGCTCCCCGTGCAACGTGGTCGTCCCGGTCATGAGCCGACTCCCGGTGGCCCCGGCACCCCAGGCGCGCAGGGCGCGGATCCCGCCGCCGACGACCGCCGGATGACGGCCGAGCCCGAGGTAGTCGTTGCCCGCGAGATCGACGAGCACGCTTGCGCCCGGTTTGTCCGGGCCGCCCCGCGGGCGTAGCTCGCGGCGCAGCCCGGCGGCGGCCCGGGCCCGGGCGTGGTCCGTGAGCCAGGCGAGCGGCGCGGCAGCCTCGACGTCATCGACGGTCACGACGGCCAGCGTACGGGTATCGGCCACTGTGATGGGGTGCCCGCCACCTCACGAACCCGGCCGGTCTGGCAGTCTGCGAGCCGTGGGAACCCTCGCCGACATGCTGCGCGCGAGCACGGATCTCAGCGACGACGGCATCGACCACCTGCACGCGCTCGTCGCGGACTGGGCTCTACTCGCCGACCTCTCCTTCGCTGATCTGTTGCTGCTCGTGCCTGTCCGCTCCGGCTCGGGGGCCAGCCGGGGCGGCCACGCCAGCGGAGCCGAATTCCTCGTCGTGGCCCAGGTCCGTCCCACCACCGGTCCGACCGCGTACCACAACGACGAGGTCGGCAGCGTCGTGATCAATCGCTGGGTGGTCCAGAACGCCTGGCGGGAACACCGGATCGCGCGGGAGGGCGAGCCCGAGTGGGACGGTGGGGTCCCGGTGCGGACGGAGGCGATCCCGGTCCGGCGGGGTGACGAGGTGATCGCCGTCCTTGCCCGGGACACCAACCTCGCGACCACCCGGACGCCGAGCGCGCTGGAGTCGGCTTATCTGCAGGGTGCCAACAACCTGGCCCTGATGATCGCCGAGGGCGCCTTTCCGTTCCGCGGCAGCTCGGCGGAGCTTCCCGAGTCCCCCCGGGTGGGCGACGGCATGATGCGGCTCGACGGCGCCGGGAAGGTGATCTTCGCGAGTCCGAACGCGCTCTCGGCGTACCGCCGGCTTGGCTACACCGGCAATGTCACGGGCGAGGACCTCCGCTCCGTGCACCGGGCGCTGAACCTGTCCGCCACGACCCCGGCGGTCTGGCACGCGCTCGGCCGGCGCCGGCCGGTGGAGGTGGAAGCCGCGGTCGGGAGCACGGTGGTACTTCTGCGGGCGATCCCGCTCTTCCCCGGGGCGACCCGGGAGGTGCTGGTGCTCGTCCGGGACGTCTCCGAACTGCGTCGCCGCGAGGCGCTGCTGCTGAGTAAGGACGCGACGATCCGTGAGATTCATCACAGGGTCAAGAACAATCTACAGACCGTAGCAGCCCTGCTGCGGTTGCAGATGCGGCGGACGAAGGTCGACGAGGCGCGCTCGGCGCTGCGGGAGTCGGTGCGCCGGGTCACCTCGATCGCGGTCGTGCACGAGACGCTGTCCCAGAGTTTGGGGGAGAGCGTGCCGTTCGACGAGATCGCCGACCAGATCACCTCGGTCACGGTGGATCTGGCCTCCACCGGGGCCCGGGCGAACACCCGCCGGACCGGGTCGTTCGGGCGGCTTCCCGGCGAACTCGCCACCCCGTTGGCTCTTGTGCTTTCCGAACTTCTGCAGAATGCTGTAGAACATGCGTTCGACGGTTCGGCGGGTTCCATCGAGATCCGGGTCAGCCGCCTGGCGGACCGGCTTGACGTGGTCGTGGCCGACGACGGTGCCGGGCTGCCCGAGGACTTCCAGCTCGAGCACTCGCCAAGGCTGGGGCTGCAGATCGTCCGCCAGCTGGTGCTGGGCGAGATGCACGGCACCATCCGGCTCCAGGCCGGTCCAGAGCACGGGACGGAGGCGCTCCTGTCGATCCCACTTTCTGAAAGTTGAGTGTTTAGGGTGCCCGGGAGGGGGTATCCCCCAGGATGTGTCCCTCGTCCATGGCCGTCGTGCCGATGTGGCGTGCTCGTGGGGGGCCGGATCGGGACCGTCCCGGGCGGTGGTTCGCCTGAGCGGGCCCGATCGCCGGAAGGTGTGGTCGGGGGCGGAAAACATTACGGCCGCCCCGTCCGCGTCGCGCCGCATTGCTGCGGCGGACGCGCGGACAGAACGGCCGATGCTGCTGCCAGCCACCCCTGTGCCGCGGTACGGGTTGTGGCATGACCTCATGCGGCGACCACTGCGGTCCGCCGGTGGATCCGGTGGTGCCGGTTCCGGCGGGCAGGGTCTGCCGCGAGCGGGTGTTGTTGTTCGGACCCGGGACGTGGTGCCGGTTCCTCGGGTGCTGTCGGCCCGCCGTCGGGGACGGTCCTGCGGTCAGGCGGTTCGAACCCGGAGTCGGACCTGGCGCTTGAGCGCCCGGCGTTCGTCCTCGCTCATCCCGCCCCAGACACCGGAGTCCTGCCCGGTGTCCAGTGCCCAGTTGAGGCAGTCACTCGTGACTGCGCACCGCGCGCAAACGGCCTTTGCCTCTTCGACCTGGCGTTCCGCCGGACCGGTTGTACCGATCGGGAAGAAGAGCTCGGGATCCTCGTCACGGCAGAGCGCTCTGTGGCGCCAGTCCATGCGTACAACTCCCTCTCTCGTCTCGGGCCACACTGCACATGAGACGCTTTGTGAGCCGCTACGGTTGTGCCGAGGTGAAAAATAAATTGAGCAGGATGTCTGCTCGGCCTCGACGGCGGCCGTAGAGCGGGTTGCCGGGTGTCGGTAAGCCCGGGTGCACGTGCATCCACCTCGGACATTCGCCACCCTCCCACCCGAACAGGCAGCGGCGCAAGAACCTGCAAGCCTCTTCACAGCCTGGCTGGCCTGCACTTGTCCGGCAAGGACACAGACGGACCACGGGGGGCGACCGTCTCCCTGGATGGCCGAAGTGCCACGGGAGTCCCGATTGCCAGGGGATGTTACGCTCCGTTGCATCGATCGTCACCGGTGCGGCCGGTGGGCGGCCCGGATCCTCGGCGATCAAGCCGCCGGTGTCATGCCAGTCGGTCATGGATCCGTTCTGTGGTGCCTGAGGGCTGCCTGAGGGCTGCTCCGGCGCCGGTGCGCGCCGTCATCCCGGCCCGATCTGACCCGCTCGCGTCGCCGGAGATGGCAGGGTTGGGGCATGGAGGTTCTCGGTCATCGTGGCAGCAGGGTTCCCGGCCCGGAGAACACGGTCGAGGCGGTGGATGCCGCGTTGCGGGTGGGCGCCGACGGTGTCGAGGTCGACGTGCGGCGCAGCGCGGACGGCGACCTGGTCTGCGTGCACGACGCGCGGCTGTCCCGTCCCGCCGGCCGGGCCGTGGTCCGGCAGACCACGGTGGCGCTGCGGGCCCGGGGCATCCCTCTGCTCGATGAGATCCTCGACGTGTGGGATGGCCGCGGTCGGCTCATCTGTGAGATCAAGAACCAGCCCGGGCAGCCGGACTTCGACGCCCCCCGGGAGCAGACCGCGCGCCGGCTCGCCGAGACGCTGCGTGCCCGGGGATGGACCGGCCGCCGGCCGGACGCCGCCGACCTTGACGCCGGTGCCGGCGGCATCACGGTGTCGTCGTTCGACTGGTTCGCCATCGAGGCGGTGCGTGACGCCGACCTCGCGGTCACGACGGCGTTCCTCACCATGCCCCGGATGTCGGTGAGCGGCGGCCTCGCCTACGCACGGTCGGCGGGCCACACCGAACTGCATGTGCACACCAGCGCGGTGCTCGGCACCTCCGACGCGGCGGGACGGGCGCGCGAAGCCGGCATCCGGTTGATCACCTGGACGGTGACCAGTCTCGAGGACGCCCGGCGGATCCGCGACGCGGGCGTCACCGGGGCGATCTGCGACGACCCCATGGAGATCCACCAGGCGCTGTCCCGGCCGGACGGGACCCCCACCACGGCGCTCGACGCCTGAGCGGACACTCTCCTGGGCGGGCAGCCGTCAGGCGACGACGCGCAGCGCGTGCGGCTGGTGGGTCAGCAGCACCTCGGAGAACATCCCGAGATACTCGCCGTCCATCTGCACCGGCAGGGGCGTATCCGTGGAGAAGCGGATACGCGACGTGTTGTGGCGGCGCACCACGTTGCGACCGCGCGGACCCTCGCCGTCGGTGAGTATCCGCGAGGCGGCCCGCAGCACGCTGGGCAACCGTACCCGCCGCAGCGCGAGGAGGTCCAGACCGGTGTCGAAGGACGCGTCCGGGCAGGCGAGGACGGGACGGGAGTTGAGGTAGGTCCACGGGCGGGTGTTGCAGACGATGCAGAAGGCGATGTGCTCCTCGGCCCGCCCGCCCGCCGGGTCGGTGGTCCCGGGGGCGGGGGCCGAGCCGGCGTCGGCGGTCGTCAGGGTGATGGGCGAACCGCGGCGGTCGGTGCCGTGGAGGATCTGACCCGCCGCGGTCCGCAGGAACAGGCCGGCGGTGTTGCGCCTGCCCTTGCCACGCTTCTCCTCGACCCGCGCGACGACCCGGGCATCCAGGCCGATACCGAAACAGAACGTGAACCAGCGCCGTTCGTCGCCGTACTGAGCCCGGCCGAGGCTGATCCGCCGGGTGCGGCCCTCGCGGAGCGCGCTCAGCAGCTCGCCGGTCGCCTCCACCGGTGACGCGGAGTAGCCTAGCGCGCGAGCGAAGACGTTGGTGCTGCCACCCGGGACCACGGCGAACGCTGGGCCGCCCGGTACCGGACCGTTCTGGAGCAGTCCGTTGATGATCTCGTTGACGGTACCGTCCCCACCGAGCGCAAGCACCACGTCGACGCCGAGTTCGGCCGCTCTGGCCCCCAGCTCCACCCCGTGCCCCCGCCCCTTGGTGACCACAGTCTCCAGAGCGAGGTCCGCGGCGAGCGCGCTGGCGAGGACGTCACGAACACGTTCGGTCGTAGCAGTGGCGACGGGGTTGACGACCAACAGCCCTCGCATGCCTCCACCGTAGTCCGCCCGGTCATCCGGGTCGCCGGCTGGGAAAACTCTCACACCGGTGGAATCCGGCGGGCACCTCGCGAAGTGCGACGGGTGATGGCGCGGTGGACACCGTCCGGAGGGTCCCCGGGGGCACCGGTCGACGGCCCCGGGAACGCCGACGGCCCCGGGAACGTAGTGTCAGGGATATGGGATCCACGAGTCATCCCGATCAGCCGGCGGCCGGCCGCTTCGGCACGCTGCGGCAGGCTGCTCGCGCGGCGTCCGTGCCCACTCGGGTGGCGTCCGTCCTGCTCGCCATCGAGGCGCTGACCCTGCTGGCCCTCGGAATCCTGCAGGTGCTGCGCGGCTTCGGGCCGGACATCGACGACGTGGGTCGTGCCGAGAGCGGTGGGGTGCTCGCCATCGTCGGCGGGCTCGGTGTGGCGGTCCTCGCGGGGGGCGTGCTGCGCAACGGCGCATCCTTCCGCTCGCCCACCTTGGTCGTGCAGATCCTGTGCCTGCCGGTGGCGTGGGGGCTGGTGCAGTCCGGCCGCTACGGCTACGGCATCCCGCTGCTCGTCGTGCCCCTTGTCATCGTCGTCGCGTTGCTGCTGGCCGGTGGGCTCGGGCCGGTGGTCCCGCCTCGGCGCGGCGGCGGGACCGGGTGACGAATCCGCTCAGCCGTCCTCGAGCAGGCCGCGCCGCAGCTGGGCCAGGGTCCGGGCCAGGAGCCGGGAAACGTGCATCTGGGAGATGCCGAGCTCGGTCGCGATCTGGGACTGGGTCATGTTGCCGAAGAACCGCAGCAGCAGGATGCGCTTCTCCCGCGCAGGGAGCTTCTCCAACAGCGGCTTGAGGGACTCGCGGTACTCGACGCCCTCCAGGGACTCGTCCTGGACGCCGAGGGTGTCCGCGACGGCGGGCGCCTCGTCGTCGCCGGAGTCCGGCGCGTCGAGGGAGACCGCCGAGTAGGCGTTCGCCGACTCCAGCCCCTCGAGGACGTCATCTTCGCTCATCTGCAGATGCCGGGCGATCTCGCTCACCGTGGGGGAGCGGCCCAGCGTCTGGGAGAGCTCGGAGGTCGCCTTCGTCAGGGAGAGTTTGAGCTCCTGAAGGCGGCGGGGGACCCGGATGGCCCAGCCCTTGTCCCGGAAGTGCCGCTTGATCTCACCGACAATGGTCGGGGTGGCGTAGGTCGAGAACTCCACCCCACGTTCCGGATCGAACCGGTCCACCGATTTGATCAATCCGATGGTGGCCACCTGGACGAGGTCGTCGAGCGGCTCGCCCCGGTTACGGAAGCGGCGGGCGAGGTACTCCACCAGCGGTAGGTGCATCCGGACGAGCTGATCGCGGACGGCGGAGCGTTCGGGATCGTCCTCGGGTAGCTCGGCGAGGCGGACGAACAGCGTGCGGGCCAGGGCCCGGTCGGGCGAGTGCGCGCGCTCGGGCCGATCGCTCTCCCCGTCGATCGCCGGACCGTCCACCGCCGGGTTCGGTGGCGCCTGGGTCGTCACCTCGGGGCCGAGATCGCTGTCGATCCCCGGCTGGTCGTCGAGCCCGGATCCCCGTTGGCTCAACGCCGCTACCGGGTCCACCGTGGACACCGGGTCGCGATCGGCTACGTTGCGATCGGCTACGTCGCGATCAGGTACCGTGCGCGGTGGGGTCGGCGTCCTCCCGGTCGACGTCACGACGTACCTACCGTGTCGCCCAGTGGAGTCTCTCTGGACGCGCCCGACCCTCGGACGTGGCCGGCCGGAGGCCCGCCGAGGTCGGCGCGCACGCCCCTGCGTTTCTGCAGGGCGATGCTCACCCGCGACCCTGGGCCCGTCGAGGTCTGCACGTCGCCCGCCAGCGCCTTGAGCACGGTCCAGGCGAAGGTGTCCTCGGAGGGCTGCTCGCCGTCCAGGCTCTCGACCGTCACCAGGACGTGCATCACCCCCGGCGAGAGGGTGAACGTGCAGTCCAGCGAGGAACCCGGCACGGCCGAGACGAGCAGCAGGGCGCACGCCTCGTCCACGGCGATCCGGAGATCCTCGATGTCGTCGAGAGTGAAGTCGAGGCGGGCCGCCAGCGAGGCCGTCGCCGTGCGCAGGACGGTGAGGTAGGCGCTCGCGGCGGGCAGGGTGAGCGCAACCACGTCGCGTAGGCCGCCCGAGTGGGCGGTTTGGCTGTCGATGGTGTCGGAGCTCTCCGCGCCGCCGGTCGAAGGCGTCGGATCCACGTTCCTACCCCCAAAGAGCCTGCGTCGCGCGAGGACGGCGCCTCGCGGGTGTCCTGCCGACCAAGGTCGATTAGATAATGATATTGTCGGCGGTTCCTCTCCCACCCGTCGACGGGTCGAGTATTCCGCTCCCGACCATGACGTCCCGCATGGGCGGACGGTTTCCGCTCCGTCGGCGGCCGGGCGGCGGCCACCGACTCCACCGTACCCAGCCGCCGCTGGGTACCGCAGGTCGGGTGATCGTAAGCTGTTGCATCCGGCCTGTCTGGCCGTCGTCGGCTTAGGCGGTCGTCGGCTTAGGCGGTCGTCGGCTTAGGCGGTCGTCGGCTTAGGCGGTCGTCGGCTTAGGCGGTCGTCGGCCGCGGCGCTGCCGGTCCCGACGCCGGCCAGGGTGGTGATGGCGTCGGCGTCCATGCGCCAGGTCGTCCAGCCCTCGATCGGCCCCGCGCCGAGGGAGCGGTAGAACGCCTGCGCCGGGGCGTTCCAGTCCAGTACGGCCCATTCCATGCGCCGGTAGCCGCGGTCGGCGCAGATCGTCGCGAGGGTGGTGAGCAGGGCCTGCCCGTAGCCACGGCGGCGGTGGTTCGGCCGGACGAACAGATCGACGAGGTACATCCCGGTCTGGCCGGTCCAGGTGGAGAAGGTCGGGTGCCAGAGCGCGAAGCCGACGACCTGTGGTGGGGCGGCGACCTGTGGTGGGGTGGGGTCGCCGGCAAGGTGGTCTGTGGTGGCCACCAGACAGTGCGCGGCTGGCACCGGTCCGAACAGGGCCGTGTCGAGATCGGCGGGCGTCATGGCGACGGCGGCCGGCTCCTTCTCGTACGCGGCGAGTTCGGTGACCAGGCGGTGGACGACCTCGACGTCTCCGGGGCCGGCCACCCGGATCACCGGATGTCCCCGGCGGCGCTCGCCGAGCGGAGCTCGGCGTACAGGGCCCGGCAGGCGCGATAGTCGGGCAGCAGGCCAGCCGCCTCCGCCTCCTTGAGCGACGGCGCCGCGGTGTCCTTGTCGGACAGCAACGGCGCGAGATCGTCGGGCCAGGGCAGCGCGAGATCGGGATCGAGTGGGTGGACCCCGTACTCGCGCCCGGGGGTATACGGAGTCGAGCACAGGTAGGAGATCGCGGCGTCGTCGGTGAGCGCCATGAAGGCATGCCCGAGACCCTCCGCGACATACAGGCCCCGCCGGTCGACGTCGTCGAGGACGACCGCCGCGAACGTCCCGTAGGTCGGTGAGCCGACCCTGATGTCGACGACGCAGTCCAGCACCCGGCCGTGCACGCACGTCACGTACTTCGCCTGGCTGGGGGGGACCTGCGCGTAGTGCACCCCGCGCAGCGTGCCGGCCCGGCTCACGCTGTGGTTGGCCTGCGACAGGGTGAGCGGATGCCCCACCGCCTCGGCGAGAGCGTCCGAGCGGAACCACTCCAGGAAGGTCCCGCGGCTGTCGGAGTGCTGGCGCGGGGTGAACACCCAGGCGTCCGGAACCGATAGTTCGCTGATCTCCACGTGTGCGAAGGTACCGGTTCGGTCCCGCGCCTCCCAGGACGCCGGACCACGCGTCGGACCCGAGCCGGCCCCGGACTCCGGTCGTGACGGAGGGGCCGCGGCGAAGCAGGTGACAAATTCCACCCGTTTCTCCCGCTCCTTGGTGTCGGTTAACGAGGACATAGCGATGTCGTAACAACCGGACGCGGGCCATGGCGGAACCGAATTGAAGGCGATCCGGGCGCGTTGCACCTTCGCCCGCCAGGAGGCCGGCGAGCGACCGGGCCAGGTCGATATCCATGCTGACGATGGTTCTTCCGTCGGTGTCGACGAATTCGTTCAGCGCGTACGAACTGTCGGTCGCCATACCGTCAGAACTGTTGGTCGTCACACCGTCGGAGTGCCCTTGTCGTGCACCTCCTTGGGCAGCTGACCAGGGACGGAGCCGTCGACGGAGGATGCCGGAGATCGCCGTCGCCGGGGCACCGGAGCCGTCGTTCCGGTCACCGACGGAAATCATCAGGAGTGCTACCGTCATTGCCGGAATGGGCATCGCCCGAGTACGACGGAAAGCATCGCTGTGCACGGATTACCTTTTGGGCCCGGGGGGGCGTGTCGGTGGGTTGCCGGTAGCCGGGGGAGACCCCCGCTTCTGATCACGTGATGCTTCCCTCGGGCGTCGGCATCCTCTCCGTGGCGGTATGTTTCGTTTCCGTTGCCGATACGTTCGTTGTCGGTTCGCCGTCGGCGAAGCGCCGTCGGGAGCAGGGGCGGCCGCGCGTGCCATATTGGAAGCAACCCCGGGCAACACCCGGTCGATCGCCCGCCTTACACGATGAGGCGGTACCGCTCAGGCTTGTTCTTCCGCGAAACACGCACCGCACGGGAGTATGAGCACGTTGTAGCCGCAGCCCAGGTGAGACCGCGATCGTCGCGGGGTCCGCCGGCGGCTCGTTCGAGGAGCAACCTCCGTGACCGCAACCACTGACCAGCCGACTCTCGGTTCCACCACGTCGGACTTCGCCGGGCTCAGCCCGCGGCCGTCCGACGACGATCCCGCGTTCGCCCTGCACCGCGGAGGAAAGATCAACATCAACGCTACCGCTCCATTGAACAGTCGGGAAGACCTGTCCCTGGCCTATACGCCCGGAGTCGCGCGGGTGTGTACCGCCATCGCCGGGACTCCGGCCCTTGCCGACGACTACACCTGGCGGTCTAACACCGTTGCCGTGGTCACGGATGGGACGGCCGTGCTCGGCCTCGGTGACATCGGCCCCGCGGCCTCCCTGCCGGTGATGGAGGGCAAGGCCGCGTTGTTCAAGCGCTTCGGTGGTGTGGACGCGGTGCCACTGGCCCTTGCCTGCACGGACGTCGAGGAGATCGTCGACACCGTCGCGCGCCTCGCTCCGAGCTTCGGCGGGATCAACCTCGAGGACATCTCGGCACCGCGCTGCTTCGCCATCGAGCGCCTCCTGCAGGACCGCGTCGACATCCCGGTCTTCCACGACGACCAGCACGGAACGGCCATCGTCGCGCTGGCCGCGCTGGAGAATGCGGCGAAGCTCACCGGACGCACCCTCGGTGATCTGCGTGCCGTGGTGTCCGGCGCGGGCGCTGCCGGCGCCGCCGTGGCCCGCATCCTGCTGGCCGCCGGCATCGGGGACATCGCGGTTGGCGACAGCCGCGGCATCCTCTACGCCGGTCGGGACAACCTCACCCCGAGCAAGGCCGCGCTCGCCGCCGAGACCAACCGTGCCGGCCTGGCCGGGTCCATCACCGACGCGCTCGCCGGCGCCGATGTCTTCCTCGGGCTGTCCGCCGGGCAGGTCCCGGAGGAGGCGGTCGCCACCATGGCGCCGGAGGCGATCATTTTCGCGATGGCCAACCCCGATCCCGAGATCGACCCGGCGGTCGCCCACAAGTACGCGCGGATCGTGGCGACCGGTCGCAGCGACTACCCGAACCAGATCAACAACGTCCTCGCCTTCCCCGGAATCTTCCGGGGAGCGCTCGACGTCCGGGCCAGCCGCGTGACGGAGGGCATGAAGCTCGCCGCCGCGAGGGCGCTCGCCGCGGTGATCGCGGACGAGCTGGCCGAGGATCTCATCATCCCGAGCGTGTTCGACGACCGGGTCGCCCCGGCCGTCGCCGCGGCGACGGCCGCGGCCGCGCGGGCGGACGGGGTGGCCCGCCGCTGACGAGGGCCGGCTGATCGCCGTCGTGCCAGCCAAGGCGTCCAGGGATCCCGGTGCACCTTCTCCGGGGTCCCTGGACGCCTCCACGGGGCCCGTGCCACGCGGGGTCCCCCCCCTTGACGGTCGAGTCCCCCGAGTCCCGCTACGGGTCCTGAGCCGCGTTCCCGGGCCGTTCGCGAGCCCGCGTGGTCTCAGCCCGCGTGGGTCTCAGACCCGGCCGCATCCCGGGCAGGGCCGGTTCTCCACCGCCTCCGCGAGCGGGCGCAGGGTCCCACATCCCTTGTAAGAGCAGCACACGAAGTCGGCGGGAGCCACCGTGATGACCGGTATGCCGTCCACGATGACCGTCGCGGGTGCCTCCGGGACGGGCGCGGGGTGTCGGCGGCGCCAGCCCAGCCGCCGGCTCGACCCGTTTCTGCGTGGCGAGTCGGGCATGTCCTCGTGGGTCACCACGGCCTGTTTACCATTGGGTGTCCACCCTTGTTGTTCCCACGGTGTCGAGTTCAGCACACCGGCCTGGCAGGCGCGGTTGCCGGCCCGGATGGTCCCCTTCGTCCGTGGCGTCGCCTGTCGGTTGTCCTGAGTGGATCCGCGCCGGTCGGCCTCGCTCGCGTCTGCACGCCAGTAGCCGTAGGTTCGAAGGGTGCTAGCCGCCGCCGCCATGTCCCTCCACCCCGATTCCCCGCTCGACGGCCTGGCCATCGGGGAGCAGCCCGAACCCGCGCCGCTCGACGGGTGGGTCACCGTCACGGTGCGGGCCGCCTCGCTCAACCATCACGACCTGTTCAGCCTGCGTGGAGTGGGCCTGCCGGCGGATCGGCTCCCGATGATCCTCGGCTGTGACGCCGCCGGGGTGACCCCCGACGGGCAGGAGGTCATCGTCCACAGCGTGATCGGTGATCCGGCAGCGGGCGGGGGGGACGAGACGCTGGACCCGAAGCGGACCCTGCTGTCCGAGCTGTACCCGGGAACCCTTGCCGAGCGGGTCGCCGTGCCGCGGCGCAACCTGATCCCGAAGCCCGCAGGGTTGTCGTGGGAGGAGGCCGCCTGCCTGCCGACCGCCTGGCTCACCGCCTACCGGATGGTCGTCTCCCGGGCGGGGCTGCCCGCCGGGGGCGGCGGCACCGTGCTCATCCAGGGAGCCGGTGGGGGGGTGGCCACCGCGGCGCTGCTGATCGCCAAGGCCGCCGGGCACACCGTTTTCGTGACCTCGCGGGACGAGACCAAGCGGAAGCGGGCGGCCGCCCTCGGCGCCGACGAGGTTCTCGAACCCGGTGCCCGGCTGCCGCGCCGGGTCGACGCGGTCATCGAGACCGTCGGCGCCGCCACCTGGGGTCACTCGGTGAAGGCAGTGCGCCCCGGCGGGCGCATCGTGGTCTCGGGCGCCACCAGTGGTCCGAACCCGCCGGCGGACCTCACCCGGATCTTCTTTCTCCAGCTGTCGGTGATCGGTTCCACCATGGGGAGCCGGGACGAGCTAGTCGATCTCGTTGCATTCGTGGAACGGACCGGGGTGCGGCCGCTGATCCACGAGGTGCGCCCGTTGGCCGATGCCCGGGCCGCCTTCGAGCAGCTGCTCGGCGGTGAGTTCTTCGGCAAGTTGATACTCCGCCCCCCCGCCTAGCCCCTTCGTCGTGGTGCGGGGACTCCTGGCTCGGGGCTGGGCGGGCTAGAGATCCGGGTCCTCCTCGGGGCGGGCCAGCCAGGTGGCGAGCCGGTCGATCGCGTCCTCGAAGTCGGGATACAGGTCCACGAAGACGCGCAGCGAGTCGGCAAGACCCTCGTAGGTCAGGCTCTCCGGGCCGCGCCGCGCGGCGAGTTCCTCGATCCCCCGGTCGGTGAAGTACATCGCTGCCCCCTGTCTGGCGAGCGGATGGCTGGCGAGCCGGACCGGCCGCCGCACGCCGGTGGCGCTGCCGGGCACGGCGGCCCGGGAACACCACCGGTGCGGCGGGACGGTCCTCGGATCGGGCGACGCTCCGCCGGCCGCGTGCTCAGTTCTCGAACGCCGCCTCGACCAGGGCCTGCTGCTCGCGCTCGTGCACCTTCGACGACCCCGAGGCCGGGGCCGCGGCGGCGCGCCGGGAGATGCGACGCAGCCGGATGTCGCCGGGCAGGAACTCGGTCAGGTTGAGGGCCATGTGCGGGTAGGCGCCCTGGTTCGCCGGCTCCTCCTGGAGCCAGACGATGTCCGTCACGTTCGGGTAACGCTCCAGGACCTGCGCGAGCTCCGGCCCGGGCGTCGGGTAGAGCTGTTCGACGCGCAACAGGGCGAATCGCTCGGCGTCGTCGTGCTTCCCCCGGGCGGCGGCGAGATCGTAGTAGACCTTGCCCGCCGTGAGCAGTATCCGGCGCACGGCCGACGGGTCCGTGACGGACCCGTCGTCGATCACCGGCTGCCAGCCGCCGCCGGTCAGCTCGGCCACGGTGGACGTTGCGGCCTTCAGCCGCAGCATCGACTTGGGGGTGAAGACCACCAGCGGACGCCGGACCGGCGAGAGGGCCTGCCGGCGCAGCAGGTGGAAGTAGCTGGCGGGGGACGAGGGTGCGGAGACCGTCATGTTGTTGTCCGCGCACAGCGACAAGAAGCGCTCGATGCGGGCGGAGGAGTGGTCGGGACCCTGACCCTCGTAGCCGTGCGGCAGCAGCAGGGTGACCGCCGACCGCTGGCCCCACTTGGCCTCACCGGCGGTGATGAACTCGTCAATGATCGACTGGGCGCCGTTGGCGAAGTCGCCGAACTGCGCCTCCCAGAGCACCAGCATGTCCGGCCGGGCGACCGCGTAGCCGTACTCGAAGCCCATCGCCGCGAACTCGCTCAACAGCGAGTCGTAGACGTAGAAGGTGCCGACACCGTCGTTCACGATGGTGCCGTCGAGGCCGTGGCGCAGGGTCCGCAGCGGGGTGTGGTCCGCGGCGCTGTGCCGGTCGACCAGCACGGCGTGCCGCTGGCCGAAGGTGCCCCGCCGGCTGTCCTGACCGGTCAGCCGCACCGAGCGGCCGTCGAGCAGGAGCGTTCCGAAGGCCAGGGTCTCCGCCAGCGCCCAGTCGATCAAGCCGGTCTCCACCATCTGGGCCCGCCGCTCGACCTGGGGACGCAGCCGTGGATGGACGGTGAAGCCCTCCGGCAGGTTGACCTGGGTCTCGATGACCTTCTTCACGGCCTCGTCGGACACGGCGGTGCTGACCGCGGCCGCCGCGGCGGCCTCCTCCGGGGTGGTGATGATGCGTGGCTGCGGCGACGAGCTCGCCGGGGTGGTGTCCCGGGTCTGCGCGAAGGCCTTCTCGAGCTCCGCGCGGTAGCTCTTCATCGCTTGCTCGGCCTCCTCGCGGGTGATGTCCCCGCGGCCGATCAGCGCCTCGGTGTAGAGCTTGCGCACCGAACGCTTGCTGGCGATGGTGTCGTACATCAACGGCTGGGTGAACGAGGGCTCGTCCATCTCGTTGTGCCCGCGCCGCCGGTAGCAGACCAGATCGATGACGACGTCCTTGTGGAACGCCTGGCGGTACTCGAACGCCAGCGCCGCAACCCGGACACACGCCTCCGGGTCGTCCCCGTTCACGTGGAAGATCGGTGCCTGGACCATCCGGGCGACGTCGGTGGCGTACACCGACGACCGGCCGGAGTCCGGCGAGGTGGTGAATCCGACCTGGTTGTTGATGACCAGGTGCACGGTGCCACCGGTGCGGTATCCCCGCAGCTGGGACAGGTTGAGGGTCTCGGCGACGACCCCCTGCCCGGCGAACGCGGCATCGCCGTGGACGAGTACCGGCAGAACGGTGAAACCCGCCGAGCCCTTGTCCAGAATGTCCTGCTTGGCGCGGACGACGCCCTCGGTGACCGGGTCGACCGCCTCGAGGTGCGACGGGTTCGCGACCACCGAAACCGGTACCGTGCGGCCGTCCTGGCCGGTGTAGACGCCCTCGGCGCCGAGGTGGTACTTCACGTCGCCGGAGCCGTGCGCCGTCTGCGGGTCGAGGTAGCCCTCGAACTCGGCGAAGATCTGCCGGTAGGACTTGCCGACGATGTTGGCGAGCACGTTCAGCCGGCCGCGATGGGCCATGCCGATGACGACCTCGTCCATCCCCGCGCCGGCGGCACGCGAGAGAACCTCGTCGAGGGCGGGGATCGTCGACTCGGCGCCCTCGAGGGAGAACCGGCGCTGGCCGACGTACTTGGTCTGCAGGAAAGATTCGAACGCCTCCGCGGCCCCGAGCCGCTCCAGCACGTGCAGCTGCTCGGCCGGGTCCGGCCGCTCCGCGGCCCGCTCGACCCGGGCCTGGATCCAGGCACGCTCATCCGGTTCCTGGATGTGCATGTACTCGATGCCGACCCGACGGCAGTACGAGTCGCGCAGGACCCCCAGGACGTCGCGCAGGGACATCGTCCGGTGCCCGGCGAAGCCGCCGACGGCGAACTCGCGGTCGAGGTCCCACAGGGTCAGCCCGTGGCTGATGATGTCGAGGTCGGGATGGCTGCGGATGGCGAACTCGAGCGGGTTCGTGTCCGCCATGAGGTGGCCGCGCACCCGGTAGGCGTGGATCAGTTCCAGCACCCGGGCGTTGTGGTCGAGGTCGCCCTCGTGCACGACCGGCATGTCGGCGACCCAGCGCACGGGCTCGTAGGGCACCCGCAGCGACTGGAAGATCTCGTCGTAGAAGCCCTCCTCGCCGAGGAGCAGCTGATGCATCCGGCGCAGGTACTCACCCGACTGGGCGCCCTGGATGATGCGGTGGTCGTAGGTGCTGGTCAGAGTGATGATCTTGGAGATCGCGAGCTTCGCCAGGGTGTTCGCCGACGCGCCGGAGAACTCGGCCGGGTACTCCATCGCCCCGACGCCGATGATCGTGCCCTGGCCCTCCATCAGGCGGGGCACCGAGTGCACGGTGCCGATGCCGCCGGGGTTGGTCAGGCTGATGGTGACGCCGGTGAAGTCGTCGGTGGTCAGCTTGTTCGTCCGGGCCCGGCGCACGAGGTCCTCGTAGGCCTGCCAGAACTGGGTGAAGTCCAGCGTCTCGGCCTTCTTGACGGCGGCGACAACGAGCTGGCGGCCCTTCGGGGTCACCAGGTCGATGGCGAGGCCCAGGTTGATGTGCTCCGGCTGGACGACGGCCGGCTTGCCGCCCACCTCCGTGTAGGAGGCGTTCATGACGGGATGCGCGGCCAGCGCCTTGACCATCGCGTAGCCGATGATGTGCGTGAAGGACACCTTGCCGCCGCTGGAGCGGGCCAGGTGCCGGTTGATCACGATGCGGTTGTCCGCGAGCAGCTTGGCCGGCACCGCCCGCACCGAGGTCGCCGTCGGGATGTGCAGCGAGGTCTCCATGTTGCTGACCACGCGGGCGGCGGCGCCGCGCAGCGGCGTGGCCGCCTCCGGAGCCTGCCTGTCGGCGGGTGCCGCCTGCTTCGGGGGCCCGGCGGGCTGTGCCGACGCCGGGACCGGCGCGGCCGGAGTAGACGGCGCGGCCGCGCTCGGCTTCACCGGAACAGGCGTAGTGTGGAAGACCTCACCATCCGGCGAAACCTCCCCGTTAGGTGCCGCCGTGGCGGCCTGCCCGGCGCCGCCCGCGGCGGCGGGCGGCGCGCCGGGGTGGTAATCGGAGAGGAACTCGCGCCACTCCGGCGACACGCTCTGCGGATCTTCGAGAAACTGTTGGTAGATCTCGAAGACCAGCCATTCGTTGGGTCCGAAGTCAGGTCCTGACGCAGGTACCGTCGGTGCTGTCACGGGGCCATTCGCCTCTATCCACGGTCTCGCTTCTCGGCCTCCGATAAGGCCCTTCCGCCACCGTCTGCCTATCCTACCCGCTCTGGGCATCCCGGCCTGGCCCGTCCATGATCGGTTACGAGTAGATTGCTCGGCGTGTTCTCCGGGATGGGCGGACCGGCGCCGGGAACGTCCGGTAGCTACAGCCAATCAGGGCGAGAGCGAGATCGTTCCATCGTTCACCGCGCGGTGGGGATACTCCCGGGCGGGCCGTCGGTTATGCTTCGGTGACGCCGGCCCGCATCATGGCCCCCGGACCCAATAAATGTCGCTTCGAGCGACCTACGCCCGTGAGGCGACCTGGCGGGCCGGCGTCTGCCTCCTGATGTTTCTGCTCCTCGGTGTCTTTTCTCCCTTGGTGTCGTTGTCCCTTGGTGTGTCCGGAGTCAGGATGCGTCCGTCGCGGACTGCCCGTAGTGATCCCACCCATCGCTGCCTACGGGGCGCTCCCCGTCCACTGTCACCCCCGCGCCGGCCGATCCCGCGCCGCTCAGGACCGAACCGATCACGATGCACCCGGCCGGCGGGGTCACTCCTGGGGGAAGGCAGGCGACCAGCGGGTGATCCTCGCCGCCGCCGAGTACCCAGCGCAACGGGTCCACATCAAGGGCGGCCCCGGCCGACCGCATCGCCTCGTCGATCAGGAAGGCTTCCGACGCGAGATCGATGGACACCCCCGAGGCCACGGCGATGTGACCGAGATCCGCCACGAGACCGTCCGAGACGTCGCACATGGCGTGCGCGCCCGCGGCGGCGAGCACCGGCCCGAGCGCGTAGGGCGGCCGGGGCCGGCGGTGCGCCGCGATCAGTTCCTTCCATCTCGGGTCGTCGACCCATCGGGAGTCGCCGGCTGCCGAACCCGCCGTGAGTAGGGCCAGCCCCGCCTGGGCCCACCCGAGACGACCAGCGAGCACCACGGCATCGCCGGGCCGGGCGCCCGAGCGCAGGACCGGCGGCCGGCCCTGCAGGTCACCGAGCGCGGTCACCCCGAGCATGATCGAATCCGCGGAGCTGACGTCCCCGCCGGACACGGAGGCACCGGCCTGCGCGCATTCCTCGGCCATTCCGTCGGCCATCGCCAGGGCCCAGTCGACCGCGAGGTCGCCGGGTGCGGCGAAGCCGAGGAACAGGCCGGTGGGCCTCGCCCCCATCGACGCCACGTCGGCGAGGTTCTGCGCGGCGGCCTTGTGCCCGACATCCACCGCGGACGACCAGTCCCGGCGGAAGTGGCGTCCTTCGAGCAGCAGGTCGGTGGTGACGACCACCCGACCGTCCGGGGCGGCCAGCACCGCCGCGTCGTCCCCGGGGCCGACCAGCACGTCCCGTCCATGGGAGAAACGCGCCGTCACGGCCTCGATCAAGCCGAACTCGCCCAGATCGCGCAGCGTCGCCCCCGCCGGGGGTCTCCCGTGACTTCCCATTCGCCATATCCTCCAATATCTAGATGATCTAGATATTCCATCCTCAGGCGGAGTTTCCCGACCCCGCCGCCCGCCGGACCGACCGGACCAACCGGTCCCGCGGCTTCCGGCCGGAGGCGGCACCGACGGGTGGATGGTGGCGAGTCCGGGGCGTGCCGGATGCGGCCCTGGCCGCACCGCCTACCCGGAAACAGCGGAATGACCGTGATCGCAACGTCTGCGTCACCTTCCCGACATATGCTGCTGGAAATCTGACGCGCGTGCGAAGCCAGACCTGTCCGCGTGTATGTTGTCCGCGGCCTGCCGTGATCCGTGGGGTCGGTCAGCCGCGCGCCCAGGCGATCCGGCCCAGCGGAGGTCCGCTGACCAGGCATCGGTCCAGGTAGGGTCGGGTGGCGCTGCAGCCTGGCCGAGGAAGGATCGAGGGACGGCACTACCTGCCCTCCACCCCCGAGACCATCAGATGGGGTGAGCTGCCGAACGCCCTGACCAGGCCGGTTCTCAGTATCGACTCCGGCGCCACGGTCACCTTCGACACGGTCAGCCAAGAGGGGATCCTCTGCGACCAGGGGCGCGATCCCGACGCCTTCTTCGCCGGTTTCGGGGTCGCGCCGTCGGAGGTGCTGGCCGACGCCCGGGCGATCGCCGCTTCGGGTATCCCGCACCGGTTCGGGGTGGACGGTCCCCACATCGTCACCGGACCGGTGTTCATCCGGGGCGCGGAACCGGGGGACGTGCTGCGGGTTGAGGTGGTCTCGCTGCATCCCCGCGCACGGTATGGGATCGTCTCGACCCGCCATGGCGCGGGCCTGCTTGCAGGGGAGTTCCCCGAGGGGGGGCCGCCGGACGCGGACGCCGACGCCCGCCATTGGCGACGCTTCCGCACCGTTACCACCTTCTGTGCGGTGGAGCGCCGGCGGGGCCGCCTGTTCGGCGCCCTGACCAGCGTGAACGGCAGCAGGACCCGGTTTCCGTTGGCGCCGTTCCTGGGCATCATGGCGGTCGGCGTGGACACTACCACCAAGATCGTCCCCTCCACCTCGATCGGTCTGCACGGCGGCGCCCTGGACTGCCGGGAACTCGGCGCGGGCGCGCGGCTGTTCCTGCCGGTCCAGGTGAGCGGCGCGTTGTTCGCCGTCGGCGATCCGCATTACGCCCTCGGGGACGGGAAGATCGGTGCCACCGCCCTGGATGGCCCGCTACGGGCGACGCTGCGGCTGACCGTGCTGCGTGACACGGCGGCCCGGTCGGTTCTCGGCGCGCTGCGGGAACCGTTCATCGAGACCGACACGGCCTGGGTCACCCTGGGGCTCGACGTTGACCTCGCCGAGTCCGTCCGCCGCGCGGCGCGGTCGGCGGTGGTCTTCCTGCAGAGCCGGGTCGGGCTCGACCGGACCGAGGCGCTCGCCTACCTGTCCGCCGCGGCCGACTTCGGGGCCTGCCAGCTCGGCACCGGCACCCAGAGCGCGTTCTGCCGCATCCGTCGGGCGGACTTCACCGAACTGCCGATCGCGAAGCCGCGACTGCCGCGATCCGGACTCGTGCGGATCGTCGGCGTGGGCGACTCGGAGACCGAGGACCCGACGGATCCGGAACACGCCGCGGAGAAGACGCCGGATCGGGCCGACGAGAAGATCGGTCGCGCGGTGCGGATTCACTGGGCCGAGCCGGCCGGTGCCTCACCCCCGATCGACGCGGAAGCCGGCGGCCCGGACACCCCGTGACCGGCCGGGCGCCGGAGCAGGTGTCGAGGCATCCCACGACGATCACGATCCCGACGTCCTGCCGGCGCCGTTCGAACCGGACGGGGTGACCGGGCCGCCGGCCTGACCGACCCGTTCGGCACGCGGGGAGCAGTCTCCCCCACCGGCGCCCGGGGCCGTGCCCGTGCCTCGCCGGAGGGCAGGGGCCGAATCACGGGCCGAACCGCGCGGATCGGCGTCCGGCGGTGCGTCGTCGAGGCCCTCCAGATCGGACAGGGCGATGGGCCGCCACCGGTGCAGCGCCTCGTCGGCGCTCGCCCGGACGGTGGAATGTTCGACGCGGGGGAGGCCGGTGGCGGCCTCGTCCCGCAGTCCTCGCGCCCCGGTGTTCACGGGCGCGATACCGGCCCTCGCCAGCCGCGGCCACAACGAGGCCAACGCGGCGTCGGCGTCGAGTTCGAACTCGGACTGGCGGACCCGCCAGAACCGCCAGCCCGCCCGGCGCAGCTCGCGCTCCCGGGCGAACTCGTGCGCGATCTCGTCCGGACCGGAGCCGACGTCCCCGTCGCACTCGACGGCGAGCCGGGCCCGACCGCCGGAGACGACCAGGTCGACCCGCCGACCGTTGATCTCCACCTGCGGGGTGACCAGGTAGCCGCGGCCGACGATCTCCCGGAAGACCCGCTGTTCGAACAGGGATCCGAAGGCCGGATGCGGACGGTTGGTCGGCACTTCGGCGAGTGCCGGGGGCTCCTCGCCGCGGCCGCCGGCCGCCGGGTGCGTCGTGGACAGCACGTAGCTCAGATAGTTGTGCCGCAGATCGCGAGGGTCAAGATCGGTGACCGGTACGGAGTGGAACAGCCAGACCTGGTCGCGGGCCCGGGAGGCCGCGACGTTGAACCGCCGCTGGTACTCCAGCCGGGTCAGCGGGGTGATGCGCGAGTCGGGCGCCACCACCAGGGACAGGAAGACGACGTCGCGCTCGTCACCCTGGAAGTCGGCGGGGACGCCCACCCGCAGCCGTCGACGCTGGTGCTCGGCGGCGGACATCCGGTCGGCCAGCTGGTCGCGGATCAGCGCCGCCTGTGCGGTGCCCTGTGGGACGACGACGCCGAAGGAGAGCCGGGCGTACCGGGGATCCTCGGCGCAGGAGAGCACCTGTGCGACCAGGGCATCGGCCTCGGCCGGATTGCGTGGACCGAGGCCCGCGTCCGTGGTGAAACCGTGGGGAACGAACCGGGCCACCAGCGGCGGCAGCCGGTCGGCGCCAAACTGGCGCAGGGGAAGCAGCGGCGCGTCCCGGTAGAACATGGCCGACGACCACTCGATGATCTCCGGCATGCACCGGAAGTGCTCCCGCAGCCGGATCACCTCGCCGAAGCGGGTTCGCAACAGCGTGAACAGGCTCGACCGGGGGGTGAACCCGACGCGTAGCCACGCCGGCACCTCCGGCAGCAGGGCCTCCAGCCGGTCGAAGACCCGGTCGAGCTCGTCCGTGACCTCCACCGGCGGCGTGCACTGCCGGTCGTCGCCCACGACGATCACCCGTGGGGCGAGCCAGAGCAGGAACAGGCTGTCGAGCCCGGCCTGACTGCCTTCGTCGACGATCACGACGTCGAAGCTGTCGCGCACCGCCGGGATCGTCGACAGCACCTCCCGGATCGGCATGACCCAGGCCGGCACCGCCGTCTGGGCGATCTCCATCGCCTCCCGGGCGGCCTGGCGGAAACGCTCGGCGTGGCGGCCGCCGAAGGTGCCGCTGGCCGCCACCGCGTCGGCATAGGCGCGCAGCGCGGCCGACTGCTCGGCGCCCATCCGTTCGAGGCAGTGTTTCCACGCGCGGGCGCCGGCCAGCTCCGCGGTGGCCGCGGCGACCATGTCCTCCGCCGCGTCCAGCTCGGCGTCCAGATCGACAGGTGGTCCAGCCGGGCCGCCGGGGGCCGTGGCGGCGCCGGGGGCCGTGGCGGTCAGCCAGCTCGCGGCCACCGCCCAGGACCAGGCGGTCGTGAACGCCGCGAGCCTGGCCGGCCAGATCTCCGCTCCATTGGGCCGGGTCGCGCCGGCCGTCGAGACGAGGAGATCGGCGAGGTCGGGATGCGCCGCGCGCAGCCGGCCGAGCAGCTCGTCCCGGCGCAGCGCCACCTCCCGGGCAGCCATGGTGGTGGCGAGCGCGGCCCGGGTCCGCGTGTACGCGGCCACATTGCGGGCCGCTACCGCGCCGGCCAGCTCGGCGACCTCGGACGGCGTGCCCGCCGCGGTGGCAAGCCCGGCGTAGCCCTCCCGCAGTTCCCCCAGCGCCCGCTCGGCGTCGGTGGCGGCTGCCATCGGGCGCAGCGCGGCCATGACGGCCGCGAGATCCCGGACGCGCTCGGCGGAGTCCATCGCCGGTGCCCGGCCGGGCACGATGTCCTCCAGGATTGCCACGACCCGGTTCCGCGCCGCCACGATCGCCTGGATCTCCGTGACGGCCTCCTGCGCCTCAACCAGCCGGGACAGGCGTACCTCGAAGGGATCGGTGGGCCGCGGCGCGATCCCGACCAGGACCCATCCGCGGGTCGCGGCCTCGACCGCGACCTCCGCCCGGAGCCGGACGAGCACGAGATCGAGCAGCTCCGGGGTGGTCGGCGCGACGCCGTCCACCAGCGTCCGGGTCAGCAGCGTGTCCGCCTCCTTCTGGACCTTCGGCCGGAACCTGCGCCGTAGCTCGCCCCCGGCGTCGAGGTACTCGCGCAGCGCCTCCCCCCGGGCGAGCAGGGCGGCGGGGTCGAAGCCCGGATCCGCCGGGGAGCCGGCGTCGGCCGCCGAGGCGGAGCCGTCCGGGGAGGCGGAGGTCGGAAGGGCGACCGCGTGCAGACCGAGCTCGGTCACGTGCCGCGTCGCCTCGGCGATCATCGGCGTGGCCGCGGCCACCTTCGCCCAGAGGACCCGGTCCCGGCCGGCGAGGGCGTCGTCGAGGGCCGCCGGAACCCAGTGCCGTCTGTTCGACCGCTGCCCGCGCCCGTCGAGCTCCTCGAGCGCGCGGGAGAGGCTGGCGACCGCCTGCTGTAGCGGATCGAGGGAGACCACCGCGGGATCGACGGCGGCGAGCGTGTCGAGGAGACCCCGGGTCGCGGGACGGACGGCCGCGCGGGCAAGGCGGACCGCCTCGTCGGCCGCGCGGGCGGTGGCCACCAGGTCCGCGAACCGCTCGGCGGGTAGGAATCGGCTCATCTCGACCACCGGGCCGGCGGACCGGTCCGCGCCGACGTCCTGACCGGATCGCACCTGACCGGATCGCACCTGACCGGATCGCAGCAGGGCGTGGAGCTCCAGCGCCTCGGCGTCGGTCAACGGCGGGGGAACCGGCGCAGGGCCGACAGACCCGGACCCCGTCGCCGTGGTCCTCGCGGTGGTGGTGGCTGCCGCGCTCCGGGGCACGGGCCGCGGCAGCCACCGCGACGCGTCGGCCTCGGCCCGGACCCGCGCCGCGATGCTCGCCCGCGTCCCGCCCCAGCCCGCGGCCACCTCGCTGTCCGGATGCACCGTGTGCTCGGCCAACCGCAGGGCGCGGGCCCGGTCCGCCAGGACATCGCGGGCGCGGATCGCCTCCTGCCGGCGCGCGGCGGCCCGCACGATCCGCCGGTCGAGCGCCTCGGGGTGATAGGTGGCCTTCTCCGCGGCCAGGGCGCTCACGCTCGCGGCGAGCTCGGGGGAACCCACGCCGATGCCGCCAAGCTCGTCCGCTTCGTCTTCGGCCCCGGCCGGGGCGGGGTCGAAGACTGCGTCGGGCCGGCCGTCCAGGTCCGCCCCCGCGTTCCCGGCCTGGTCGACCGGTGCGTCGCGCGCCTCCTCGGTATCGGTGAACGACACGCACAGCCGCTGCAGGTCCGGGGGCAGTTTCTCCCGCAGGACCCGCAGGGCTTGCGACTTCTGGCTGGTGACCAGAACCCGTTGCCCCTCCGCCAGCAAGGCGCAGACCAGGTTGGCGATCGTGTGCGTCTTGCCGGTGCCGGGCGGGCCCTCGACGACGACGCCGTTGTCGTGGCGAAGCCGCTCCAGCACCCGGGCCTGCTCGGGACTGGCCGGGAGCGGGAGCAGCGGGTCCGCACCGAGTTCGGCGCCGCTCGTCGCTCCCTCTGCCTCGAGCCAGGCCAACCGGTCGGCGGCGTCGAGGGTCTCCACCAGCTGGACGAGGCCGAGCGGCGGAGGTCCGTCACCCCGCAGGACGTCGAGCATCCGCTCGTAGTAGGTCAGCAGGGCGGCCTGGTCACGGGTGCGCAGGACGAAGGCCGGGGCGAAGGTCACCCGCGGGCGTGACGCGCTGTCGGGCGCGGGCGGCGCGAGGTCGGGTTCGAAGCCGTCCGTCGGCACGTCGAGCGCCAGCGCCAGCCAGTCCCGCAGCAGCCGGATGTCGTCCGGACCCAGTGGCGCCGACGGTCGTCCCCGCAGGCGCTCGTGCAGCGCGTTCGTCCGTTCCCGGCGGAAGCCGGCGATGCCGTCGAGTAGCGGGCCGTCGGCGAGGCGCGTGGTGGCCCCCGCCGGGACCCGCACCCTGATATCGGAGGTGACCGGGTCGATGTCGCAGGTCAGCCGGGTGGTCAGCAGGTGCTCGCGGACGGTGGGGCCGCCCGGTGGCTGCCAGGTCAGCAGGCCGGTCGCCAGCACGAGTTCCAGCGCGTCACCCTCCTGGGCCACCCGGGCCGCGACCGCGTGCAGCGTGTTGTGCAGATTGCGTCGCTCCGCGTCAACGCGCGCGCGTGTCGCCCAGAGCTGCCATCGCGGCAACCAGGCCTGGTAGGCCGCCGCCGCGGCGGTCTGCTCGGCGGCGGCGCCGTTCCACACCGGCGGCTGGTCGGGATCGGCGCCGGCCGCGTCGGGCAGCACGATCTGGCCGGCGAGGATCGCGGGCGGTGGCGGCGGTGGGGGTAGGACGGTGGCGGCGGGGGCGGTCAGCAGCACCTCGCCGGCCCCGGCGTGCTCGGACAGCGGCACGCCGGCCGGGATGTCGGCGAGCCACACCGTGAGCGGATGCTCCTCGATGGTCCGGATCCGGCCCGACCGGGCCGCCGCGACCTCATGGAGGAACCGCACCAGCCGGTGACAGCGGTCCGCGAGGGCGGCATGCCGCTCGGGGCCGGCGGTCTGCGTCGTCATCAGGACCTCGCTCTGGAGATCCCGGCGCCCGCGCCGGGAGGGAAACGCCGTCCGTCGGTTGTCGACACGTGACTTTCCTCCCGTCGGCGCTGTTCTCCCGATCCGCTCTCCCGATCCGTGGCGCCACCGATCTGTGACGCCCCGTCCGCGAGGTCGGCAGGATGCCGGCATCCTACGCATAATGACGTGCCCCTCTCCGACGGAGCGACAGGAGGGGGTAGCCCGTCCGCGGGGTGCGCCGGGTGCGGGTGCGGGTTCGGGTGAGGTTGCGGCGTGCCGCCGGCGGCATGGTGAGGCGGGTGCGACAACATACGCATCCGTGAGGTCACGGTTCTACGCTGATGTGCACATTCACTCCCGGTACTCGCGTGCCTGCAGTCGTGACTGCGATCTGGAGCACCTGGCCTGGTGGGCGGCACGCAAGGGCATCGCCGTCGTCGGCACCGGCGACTTCACCCATCCGGCCTGGTCTCAGGAGATCGCGACGAAGCTGGTCCCGGCCGAGCCCGGCCTGTTCCGGCTGCGGTCCGATCTTGAGCATGAGGTGCTGCGCACGTTACCGGCCTCCTGCCGGACGGCGACCCGCTTCATGATCTCTAGTGAGATCTCGACGATCTACAAGAGGGGCGACCGGACCCGTAAGGTCCATCATCTTCTCTACGCTCCCGACCGGGAGGCCGCCGGACGGATCACGGCGGCGCTGGCTCGGATCGGCAACCTCGCCGCGGACGGGCGTCCCATCCTGGGCCTGGACTCCCGCGATCTGCTGGAGATCACCCTTGGTGGCGGGGCGGGCTGCTATCTGGTCCCGGCGCACGTGTGGACGCCCTGGTTCGCGGTTCTCGGTTCGAAGTCCGGGTTCGACGCCGTCGAGGACTGCTACGGCGACCTCGCCGACGAGGTCTTCGCCCTGGAGACGGGGCTTTCGGCGGACCCGGAGATGTTCTGGCGGATCTCCGGTCTCGACCGCTACCGGCTGGTGAGCAACTCTGACGCCCACTCCCCGCCGATGCTCGGCCGGGAGGCGACCGCGTTCACCTGCGACCTCGACTACTTCTCCATCGAGGCCGCGCTGCGCGGCGGGGACGGCTTCGCGGGGACCGTCGAGTTCTTCCCGGAAGAGGGCAAGTACCACCTCGACGGGCATCGCAAGTGCGGGGTGGTCCTCACGCCGGACCAGACCCGGGAGGTCGGCGGACGCTGCCCCACCTGCGGCGGTGGCCTCACCGTCGGGGTCCTCAACCGGGTCGAGGCGCTGGCCGACCGGCGGCCCGGCCACCGCCCCGTCACGGCGCCCGACGTCACCTCGCTGGTTCCGTTGCCGGAGGTCGTCGGGGAGATTCTCGGCGTGGGCCCGAAGAGCAAGGCGGTCGCGGGCCAGGTGACGTCGTTGGTCTCCCGTCTGGGCCCGGAGCTCGACATCCTCGGCGACGTACCGCTCACGGACATCGCTGGGGTCGGATCGCCGGAGCTGGTCGAGGCAATCAGTCGCCTGCGCCGCGGGGAGGTGATCCGGCAGGCCGGGTTCGACGGCGAATACGGCGTCATCCGGTTGTTCGAACCCCGGGAGCTCGCCCGGGACGGTGGCACCCTGTTCGACCTGGGGTCCGGCGCGGCTGGTGGGCAGGACCGGATCGATGCGGGACCCTCCCTCGACGAGGCGCTCGCGGCGCGGGCGCGTCCGGCACCCGATGCCGCGGTGGTGCCGGGGGATGCCGCGGTGGCCGACAGCCAGCTGTTCACGCCGGTTTCCGGCGATACCCCGTCGGTGCTTGACGGGCTGGATCCCGAGCAGCGGCTGGCAGCCTCGCACCTGTCCGGTCCGCTGCTCGTCCTCGCCGGACCGGGAACGGGCAAGACCCGTACGCTGGTCCACGCGATCGCACACCGGGTCGCTGAGCACGGGGTGCCGGCCGGGGAGTGCCTGGCGGTCACCTTCACCCGGCGTGCGGCCGGGGAGCTCGCCGAACGGCTAGCCGGCCTGCTGGGTGACGCCGCGGGACGGGTGCTCGCGACGACCTTCCACGGCCTCGGGCTTACGATCATCCGTGAGCAGCACGCGAAACTCGCCCGGGGCCCGCAGGTCCAGGTCGCGGACGACGCGGTGCGCGTGGAGCTAATCGCCGCGGCACTGCACGGTGAGGGCGACGCCCGAACGCGCCGGCGGGTGGCGGCCGGTGTCGCCGAGCTCAAGCGGCACCGAGCGCTCGGCCAGGCGATCCGCGACCACGACCTGGTCGGGGCGCTCGCCCGTTACGACGCCGCGCTGCGCGATCGGGACATGGTCGATCTCGACGATCTGATCACCCTGCCGCTGACCCTGCTGCGGTCGTCCCCGGATCTCGCCGAGCACTACCAGCGGCGGTGGCGCCACGTCTGGGTCGACGAGTACCAGGACACCGACGAACTCCAGTACCGCCTGCTGGGGCTGTTGTGTCCCCCCACGGCCAACCTGTGCGTGATCGGCGACCCGGACCAGGCTATCTACAGCTTCCGGGGTGCGGACGTCCGGTTCTTCCTGCGGTTCGAGCAGGACTACCCGAGTGCCCGCCCGGTCGCCCTGACCCGCGGCTACCGATCCACCCGCACCATCGTGCGGACGGCGCTCGATGTGATCGCGCCCACGAGTCTGGTCCCGGACCGGACCCTGACCGCCGTGCGGGGCGCCGAGGGCGACGGCCCGGTGCTGCTGCGGCGCTACCGCAGTGAGGCCGAGGAGGCGATCGCCGTCGTCGACACGATCGACGCGGCGCTCGGCGGTACCTCGTTCCACGCGTTGGACTCGGGGGTGGACGGATCGGTCGACGCGGGGTTCTCCTTCGCGGACATCGCCGTGCTCTACCGGACCGCCCGCCAGGCCGAGCCGATCATGGAAGCGCTGGCCACCCGCGGTTTCCCGTTCCAGCGGCGCTCTCATCTCCCGCTCGCGGACGCTCCCGCGGTCGCCGACCTGCTCGCCCTGCTGCAGGACCTGACGACCACGGATCCCTCGGGTCCCGGCGTCCCGCGTCCGGTGTCGGGTCTGCTGCGCGACGCGGCGGCACGGGCCACCGATCTCGCCGAGGCGAGGAGAAGCGAGCTCGGCGCCGTGCCGTCCGACGGGTTTCCCGGCTTCTCCGGCGGACGGGTGCCGACCGAGGCCGAGCTGCGCCTGGCGGTGGAGCTGCTCGCACCGGCCGCCGCAGCGGCAGGCAACGACCTGGCGGGTTTCCTCACGTCGGTCACGCTCGCCGCCGAGGTCGACGGGCTGGACCCGAGGGCGGACCGGATCTCGCTGCTGACCCTGCACGCGAGCAAGGGTCTGGAATACGGCCTGGTCATCATCGTCGGTTGTGAGGACGGGCTGCTGCCGATGCGCTTCGGTCCGGCCGGTGAGGCGCCGGGCGGTGGGATCCCGGGCGGTGGCGTCAACGGAACCGCCGACGGAACCGCCGACGCCGGCACGAAGGACGCCGAGGCGGAGGAGCGCCGACTCTTCTTCGTCGGCGTCACCCGGGCCAGGCATCGGTTGGTCCTCACCTCGGCGGCCAGCCGGCGGCGCGCCGGGTCGGTCGTGACGACCCGTCCCTCACCGTTTCTTGCGGACATCAGGCCGGCTTTGCTGTCCTCTGTCCCGGCCGAGGGCGTCCCGGCCGAGGGCGGGCGGCGCCGGTCGCGCCGGCCGGCACCGGGCAAGCAGTTGCGACTCCTCTGAGCCACCGGGCCGGAGCCGCTGGACCGACACTCGCGCGGCCCGGCGGCTCAGCGCTTGCGCAACACCATCGCGAGGTTCCAGGTCACAATCTCGCGGGCACCGGGAATCCTGATGATCACCTTCGCCCAGTCGGGCAGATAGCGCGGCATCGCGTCGAGGATCTCGACGTCGGACCGCCGCTTCGCCCAGGCGAGGGTGTCGGCCACCGACACCGGAAATAGAGTCTTGCCGTAGATGTTTTTCGGCGCCTTGCCCTTGCGGCGTTCGAACCTCGCCGCCGCCCGGTCACCACCCAGATAGTGCCAGGGTGCGGTCTCGTGGCCGCCCCAGGGGGACAGCCAGTTCGTGTAGCTCAGGAAGATGAGCCCGCCAGGGCGGGTCACCCGGGCCAGTTCGGAGCACATCCGCCACGGGTCGGGGACGTGTTCGAGCACGTTTGACGTGTAGCAGAGATCAACGCTTCCGGAGAGGAACGGCAGGTCCAAGGCGCTGCCCCGGACCCGGCCGGGAACCTCGATGCCACCGGCCTCCATCTCCGAGACGTCCGGCTCGACCCACACGTACCGGGCGCCGGCGTCGAGGAAGGCCGAGCGGAAGTAACCCGGGCCGCCGCCGACGTCGAGGACGAGCTGGCCGGTCAGGGATGTGTACCGCATCAGCTGGCGCACGGAGTCCGCGGCGATCAGCGAGTAGAAGCCAGCCGGGTCGACGGGCTCCTTGCGGTGCGCGAGGAACAGCGTCTTCGAGCGCGACAGTCCGAACCCGGAATAGGGCAGGGCGCGCACCAGCGGACCCTCCTTGGTCCGCTCGCGGGGAGTGGCCGCCGCCTGCGCTCCGCTCGCCGTGCCCGCTCCGCTCGCCGGCACCGGGCCGGACGGGCCGGCCGGCGGCGCGGTCCCGAAAGCCGCGGCCCGGGATTCGCCACCCGGTTCCGGGGTCGCCGCGGAGGGTGTCGGGGCCTGCCTCGAGCCTGCGGGGGGAGCCGTGGAAGCCGCAGCCGTGGACGCGGTGGAGGTCGCCGCGGATGCCGCCGTGTCAGACATGCCGGGGACGATAACACCACGGCGGCGGGCCTTCGGTGGGCGGCGGGAGCCGCCCGGGCCGCCAGTCGGATCCGCCCCGGCCGTGGCGTGGACGCCCGGTCCGCAGTGGCCTCGGCGTCCGCCCGATCTCCCGGCTCCGCTGCGCGGATCAGGGGCATACCACGCTTGTTGTGGAATTATCCGGGCCCTGAGGTTTATTGTTTACGTGTTGAATACTCCTTTGGTCCGTTGGTGCTTCTTCGTTCCCTGAACCCGGCGACGTGTGTTCCCGGCGATCCTGAGGGCTGGTGATGGTGGTAGTGCACCCGGTTCCGCTGGCAGGGCCGACTGCCTTCCGAGAATCTGGACTATCTGGACTATCTGGACTGTTTGGGATGCTAGTGATCATCCTGCCCGCCCGGCCGATCGCCGTGGCCCAGGGCATGGGCTAGGCCGCGGGGATGTCGCAGACCTACGAAAGTCCCGACTTGCCTTCGTCCCCTGTCTCGGCGTTATCGCCGGCCTGGCGACACGTTCTTGATCAGCCTATGGGTATGCGGGCCGAACTGGACCGCCTGCGCCGCCACGCGCCCTTTTACGACGCGACGGTGGACGAGATCGACGGCCGCCGGATACGGATCGGTGATCATTGGCTCACCGATTTCGCGTCGTGCAACTACCTTGGCCTCGATCTCGACCAGGAGATCATCGAGGCGGTCCCGGAGTACCTGGACCGCTGGGGCACCCACCCGAGCTGGTCGAGGCTGATCGCCAGCCCGCGGATGTACGACGACATCGAGCACACGCTCGCAGCTCTCCTCGGTGCCGAGGACGCGCTGCTGCTCCCGACCATCACCCACATCCAGCTGTCGGTGCTGCCCGCCCTCGTGGGCAAGGGGGCCCTCTTCGTCGAGGTGCACGCCCATCAGACGGCACATGACGGCGCGGTCGTGGCCGCGGCCCATGGCGCCGCCGTGGCGCGCTTCCGCGAGGACCGGCTCGACCGGCTGGAACGCCGGCTGCGGACGAGCCCTCACCCCCGGGTGGTGTGCGTCGACGGCGTCCACAGCATGACCGGAAACGGCCCGCCGCTCGCCGAACTCGCGGCGCTCACCCGTGCGCACGACGCCCTGCTCTACGTTGACGACGCCCACGGGTTCGGTGTCGTCGGCGAGCGTGATCCCGCCGCGTCGAGCCCCTACGGCAGCCGCGGCAACGGAATCGTCCGCCATCTCGGCGAGACCTACGACGATCTCGTCCTGGTCGGCGGTTTCTCGAAGGCGTACTCGTCGCTGCTCGCCTTCGTCGCCTGCCCCACGGAGGTGAAGGAGTATCTGAAGTCCACCGCGGGCCCGTACGTCTTCTCCGGCCCGTCGCCGGTGGCGTCCCTGGCGACCGGGCTGGTCGGGCTGCGGGTCAACGCGGAACGCGGGGACGCCATCCGGGCCCGGCTGCACCGCCTGACCAGCCGGTTCCTCGACGGCCTGCGCGGGCTCGGTCTGTTCACGCTCAACGCCAGCGGCTTTCCGATCATAGAGATTCCCCTGGTCGACGCCGCGCAGGCCGAGCCGTTGGGCCGGTTTCTGTTCGAACGGGGGATCTTCGCGAGTGTGGTGCCGTTCCCGGTCGTTCCCCGTGAGCAGGTCGGGGTGCGCATCCAGGTCACCGCGGCCAACACCAACGCCGAGATCGATCATCTGCTGGCCGTCCTGGCCGAGGCGGTCGAGCGGTTTCCCCTGGTGTCGGTCCCGCAGGCCCGCGCCGGCGACTGAACCCCACCTCGCCGAGACAGGCTCCTACCGGGGCCCCCGCATTGCGCCGGAGGCGCCCGACGGCTCTCCCAGGAAGCTCGCCGGAGGCGAGGTGACGGAGACCCCGGACGGCGCCCTAGGCCAGGGGTCCCCGCATTGCGCCGGAGGCGCCATGCGGGGCAAGGCGGGCGACCGGATACCGGTCGCGGTCGAGGCGGACGTCGGCATCCCGGACGCGGGCCAGAACGGCGAGGAAATCGGCCCGTGGAATCTCCACCGCACCCAGGTCGATCAGATGCGGGGTCGCGATCTGCACGTCCAGCAGCACCCCGCCGGCCGCGGTGAACCGGGCGTCGAAGTCGGCCAGAGCCACCTTGGAGGCGTCGGTCCGGGTGCGGAACATCGATTCACCGACGAACACGCCGCCGACGCCCACTCCGTACATGCCGCCGACCAGCTCGTCGCCCTCCCAGACCTCGATGCTGTGCGCCCAGCCCAGGGCGTGCAGCTCGGCGTAGCCCTCGACCAGTTGGGGAGTGATCCATTCGGAGGTACCGCCGCGGCGGCAGCCGCGGACGACGTCGACGAAGCGCTCGTCGACGGTGGTGGTCCACCCGCAGTTACGTAGCCGCTTGCGCAGTGTCCGGTTGACCCGCAGCCGGCCGATCGGGATCACCGCCCGGGGGTCGGGGCTCCACCAGGGCAGGTCCAGCCCACCGGGACGGTGCGGGGGCAGATGGGGGATGCGTCGGGCGGCCACCGCCGCCCGCAGGATCTCGCGCAGCCACCCCCCGCCCCCGCGGGTCCCGCTGCTCGCGTCGTCGCTGTCGTCCCCGTGGGCCTCGTCGTCCTCATGGACCTTGCCGCCGTCGGCCTCGCTCGCCGGCCAGGGGAAGGCGCCGGCCCGGTAGGCGCCGATCAACGTCGCCGGATCCAGCTCACCGCCGACGGCGACCGGGGCCTGGCGGGGGCTGCTCAGCAGCGAGAACCCGTCCCATACGGTGGGGCCGAGATCGCGGGGCGGCGCCGTCAGCGCCACGACTTGACCGCCGGCGTCCGATCCGGGGCGACTGGGGCGTTCAGCACGGCACTCTCCATCGTCGGGGAGAGATCGCCGGGACATTCCTCCGTCCGGCCGATCGTCTCCGGATCGATCATGCCAGCCGACGGCGCCCGTCGCCGCAGTTGCTCGGTCACCTGCTCGGATGGGCCCGGATGGCCGAGGAAGTAGCCCTGAGCCAGGTCGCAGCCGAAATCCCGCAGCATCCGCATCGCTCCAGCGGTCTCCACGCCCTCGACGACGATGCGCAGGCCGAGCGCGTGGGCGAGCCCGACCGTCGAACGGACGATCGCCTCGGCCCGGCCATCGACCTCCATGCGTTGGATGAATGACTTGTCCAGCTTCAGCACGTCAACGGGCAGCTCCCAGAGCCTGGCCAGGGAGGAGTACCCGGTGCCGTAGTCGTCGACGGCGATTCCGATCCCCAGGTCGCGCAGCTCCCCGAGTACGGCGGCCGTGCGGACCCGGTCGAGCATCAACGTGGTCTCGGTGATCTCCAGCTCGAGTGCCGTCGGGCTCAGCCCGAAGCCGGAGAGCATGCCGCTGACCTGTTCGGGAAAGCCACGGTCCAGCAGGTCCGAGGCGGACAGGTTCACCGCCACCGCTACGTCGAATCCGGCGGAGTGCCACTGCCGGCACTGGCCCAGGGCGGTCTCCAACACCTCGATGGTCAGCATCCGGATGAAACCGGCCTGTTCGGCCAGGGGGACGAATTCCTCTGGCCCGAGCAGGCCGCGGCTGGGATGCCGCCAGCGGACCAGGGCCTCCACGGCATTTGCCTGCCCGGAATCGAGGTCGACCTTGACCTGGTAGTGCACCTCCAGCTGGCCGGTGCCGAGCGCCGCGCGCAGGGACTCGATCATGTCGAGGCGGACGAGGCTGTTCACGTCGGAGCCGGGACGGTAGGACTCCACGCCGGTGCGGCCCGACTTCGCGGCATACATGGCCACGTCCGCACGCTGCAACAGGATGTGGGCGTCCTCGGCGTGGTCGGGGTACACGGCGGCGCCGATGCTCGCGCCGACGTGCAGGGTCACCCCGCCGACGTCGAAGGGATCGCCGAGCACGGCCAGCACCCGGTCGGCGACGCGTTTCGCGGCCTCGATGTCCGCGTGTTCGAGCAGGACCGCGAACTCGTCGCCGCCCAGGCGGGCATGCAGGTCGCCGGGACGCAGGGCGTCGGAGATACGGGTTCCGACCTGCGCCAGTAGCGCGTCGCCCACCTGATGCCCCAGCGAGTCGTTGATCTCCTTGAACCGGTCAAGGTCCAGCAGGAGGAGGGCGAAGGTGCCCACCCCGGTGGCGCGCTGCTCGGCCTTCGTCAGCCGTTCGATGAAGCCACGCCGGTTTGCCAGGCCCGTCAGCTCGTCAGTGCGGGCCAGCACCTTGCTTTCGGCGAGCTGCTGGACCTCGATGAAGGTGAACGCGGCGCGGGCCAGGGCCGTCAGCACCGTGGCCGCGGCGAGTCCGACGGTGACCTTTGGCAGCTGGACCGTGGCGCCGAGGACGAGCAGACCGAGCGCGATCACGGTGAGCACCAGTGGGACCGCGATGACGCCCCAGCCGGACATCTTGGCCGGTGGGTGCCAGCGCGGTCGCAGCCAGGCGGCCAGGGCCGGCATGAGCACCGAGAACAGCCACAGCGTGCCGAGGAGGCCGGACCCGGGGTCCTTGTCCGTGGTGACGATGACCAGCAGGAGCGAGTCGGCTATCGCGAAGCCCACCAGCCCGATGCCCAGCAGCCACCACACCCGGCCGGGATGCCAGCCCAGCAGGCTGAACACCGTGACGATCAGCAGGATCAGCAGCAGGTCGGCGAGCGGATAGATCAGGTTCACCGTCATCGTCCACGCGCTGTAGCGCGGATACGCGTTCGCCATCGCCACGCCGATGCCGCTGGTCAGCGCGGCCACGCCGAGCAGGCCGACGAGCGCGTCCATCCAGACGCTCGTGTGCAGCCGGAGCACTCTTCTGCGTAGCAGGAGGATGACGGCGACATAGCACGCCGGATAGAAGAGCAGCCAGCCGAGATCGGCCAGCGACGGCCCGAGGTCGTCGTCCTGCCGGCCGGCGACCGCCGCGTTGTAGTAGATCGTCGCGCCTCCGTAGCTGATGAGCCCGGTACCGAGCAGGGCCCAGGGGAGGCGTTCGCCGCGGATCAACACCGCCCGCGCCAGGCAGATCAGGCCCGAGCCGAGGGCGACGCCGTAACGCAGCGACCCGGTCTCGTTGCCGATGTGGGGCACGGTGACGAACGCGGAAACGGACAGGTAGACCGTGGCGACAATCAGGACGAGCTGGGCAATCCGGATCAGACGGAACCGG
This sequence comes from Frankia sp. BMG5.23, assembly GCF_000685765.2. NCBI lineage: Bacteria > Bacillati > Actinomycetota > Actinomycetes > Frankiales > Frankiaceae > Frankia > Frankia sp. BMG5.23. The sequence continues at coordinate 7,623 of NZ_JDWE01000037.1, read as the reverse complement.
CACGGGGGAGGGAGAGAGGCGGTCAACCGGTCATCCCCCCGCAGAGTGGTGGAAACCTGTGCACGTGCCCGGCATCGTGCCGACGGCCATCGCCCGGTGCCGCGGCGACGACACCAGCGGCACCGACGGCCGTTTCGCCGAAAAATATGATCTTTTATGGGTGCGCCGTGGGCGGGCGATGGTGGCGACTCCCCCTCCGGCCCCTCTCCGGTGCCGCCATGGTGCCGACTCCGCAGATCCAGTAATCGACCGGCGCCGATGGCGACCGGTCCTGCGGGAGGAGTAGGGCTACCTCCGTCGAGGGAAAGGGTACGGACACCCCGGAGGTCCCGCCACCCGGGCCTCATGTGACCATCATGACGGAGGCTTGGCCGGGCATGCCTACATTCTCGTGCATCTCAGCCTCTTGTCATTTATATATCGAAATTTGTTGCGATTTGCGGGCGTGGCGTTGGGTTCGGGTGGGGTGACCGCGCGCAGGCGTGGTCGTGTCGTCGACTCATCACGTCAGGGAGTCCCGATCATGGTCACCGCGGCTGGAGGCTGTCGCCGCGCGACAGATGGGAAAATATCGGCTATGTCCCGCTTTCCGCGCTGGAGGCGGGGGAGGAGCGCACATGCGGATCGGTCTGCAACTACCCGACTTCACCTCCCCGCACGGTTCCGGGCGGCTCGGGGAAGATCTGGCCGAGGTGGTCCGCGTGGCGGACACGGTCGGATTCGACTACCTGGCCGTCATGGACCACTTCTTCCAGATCGCGATGGTCGGTCCGGCCGAGAACGAGATGCTGGAGGCGTACACGACGCTGGGTTTCCTGGCCGCCCACAGCCGCCGCGCGAAGCTGCTGACCCTGGTCACCGGGACGGTCTACCGGGCGCCCGGCGCCCTGGCAAAGATCGTCACGACGCTGGACGTGCTCTCCGGCGGGCGGGCCTGGCTGGGCATCGGCGCCGCCTGGTACGAACAGGAGGCGGTCGGTCTCGGTCTGCCGTTCCCGCCGCTGGCCGAGCGGTTCGAACGGCTGGAGGAGACGCTGCAGATCTGCCTGCGGATGTGGAGCGGTGACGAGAGCCCCTTCTCTGGCCGGTACTACCAGTTGGCCCGTCCACTGAATTCGCCGCGGCCGCTGACGCGGCCGCATCCACCCATCCTGATCGGTGGGGGTGGCGAAAGGAAGACGCTGCGCCTCGTGGCCCGGTACGCACAGGCGTGCAACCTCTTCCCCGGTCCCGATCTGGCGCGCAAGCTCCAGGTGCTGCGTGAACACTGCGAACGCGAGGGTCGGAACTACGACGACATCCTCAAGACCGTGGTCTTCTCCTTTGACGTCGGACCGAGGGGGGAGAATGTGGCGAGGATTCTCGACGAGCTGAACGACCTGGCCGAACTCGGTGTCCAGGCGGTTCTCGGTGGCGTGCGCGACGTCTGGCACGTCGAGCCTCTGCACATACTCGGTGAAGAGGTGATTCCGCGGGTCGCCGGGCTCGCCGAGATCTCCTGACCCAGATCTCCCGACCCAGATCTCCAGGCCGGTCCCGAAGGGGGGCAGCTCGTTCTCGGCCAGGCCCGTGCGCGGCGCCGGACCCGGGGACCTCCCGTCAGCCCGAGCGGAGCCGCTGGTCATGAGTCCAACGCGTGTCGGCCGCACTGACCAGGGCAGCCGGCAGGCGATTACCCGGGCAGTCCGGTGACCGGACAGGAAACGGACCTTGAGGGATGTCCAGCGCTCGATTCCGACATTGTCGCCCGTCCGCGGTATCCGTCTGACTACTCTGCTGGTGGGAGAACTGGCGGGGCAGCGGAACGAGGTCGTTGGAACGATGTCGTTGGAACTAGGTCGTCGATGTCGAACGAGAAGCACCCGGGCTGGACTCCGAGTACTCTTCGTCGCTTCCGTGAGGCCCGGGGCCTGACGCAGGACGGCTCGCCGAGCAGGTGCGTGGTCTCGCTGGGGGGAGAAAGCTTCACACCGCCCGCGGCGACCGCGGAAATGGTCCGTCGGCACGAGCTCGGGAAAGTATTCCCGGGAGTCGCCTATCGGCGTGCCTACTGCCTGCTATTCGCGGTCACCGAGCCGGAGCTGGGGTTTCGGCCGGCCGAGCGGCTGCGGCTGCTCGCGCCGCACCGGTATGTCCGGGCGGTACGCGAGTTCGACGAGATCTGGTGCACCCCGAGGGAGACCGTCCCGGCCCCCGGCGTTTCCGCCTCGCCCTGGGCACGGTGCGTCCCTAGTCGCCCCGCTTCATCTACGACAGAGGCGGTAGTAGTAGTATTAGTACTACTACTACTGTAGTAATGCGGGGCGGGATTTCTCCTGTCTGTGACGGCTCGTGGTGCGGACATCACGAGATGACGATCGGAGCGACCGTGGGGCCAACGGAGATCAACGGACTGCCGGCGCACGTCTTGCTCGTGCATGTGGTTGTCATCCTCGTGCCGCTGGCAGCGATGCTGGTGGTGCTGTCCGCGGTGTGGCCGGCGGCGCGGCGCCGGCTGGGCGTCATCACCCCGCTGGTCGCTCTGGTCGCGCTGGTGAGCGTGCCGCTCACCACCCATGCGGGGGAGTGGCTCGAGGCACGCGTGCCCTCGAACGAGCTGGTCCGCCGGCACGCCGAACTCGGCGACACCCTGCTGCCCTGGGCCGCCGGGCTGTTCGTCGCGGCCGCGGCGTCGTGGGTGCTCGCACGCCGCTCGGCCGCCACCGGAACGGAAACGGCTCCGGCGCGCACCGCGACCGGTCCCGGCCGGACGGTGCTCGTGGCGGTTCTCGCCGTGCTCAGCCTGGTCGTCGCCGCCGGTTCGGTCGTGCAGGTCTACCGGATCGGCGACAGTGGTGCCCAGGCCGTCTGGCACGGCAGCTTCAGCCGGACTCCCCTGCCCGGTGATGGGCCTGCCCGGTGATGGGCCTGCCCGGTGATGGGCCTGCCCGGTTCAGGTGAAGGCCTGCGGACGAGGATCCTGCGGTACCGCAGGATCGGGACGGGCCGGATCGGCCTGGGCGGAGTGCTCCACCTCGAGCAGGGACTCCGCGTGCCGTTCGGCCTCGAACGCGGCGGCCCCACCCCGGACTCTGAACAGCCGTTTGCTCACGATGAGGTAGACGACGGCACCGACGTTGATGACAAGCGCTCCGATGCGCAGGACCGTGATCCGCTCGGTGAGTTCGTAGATCTCCAACGGCAGGAACGCCGACGTGGCGACGGCGGCGAAGTACTCGCCCCAGCGCTTGAGTAGCCATAGCCCGATCCCCTCGACGACCTGTACGGCGGCGTAGCCGAACAGCAGCAGCGCGACGAGGAGCAGGGTGTGGGGACGGGTGTGCAGGAGGTGGTGCAGGCGATCGATTGTAGGGGAATGGTCGAGATCGAGACGCAGGACGTCGGCCAGCGGGCGCGCCGCGGGCACGGCCCGGTCGAACAGCTGCTGGAGCTGCCCCTCCGATCGGCGGAACCGGAGGATGGCGTAGCCGATCAGGACCATGAGCAGCGCCCGGAGTATCCGTTCCACGGCGAGCAGCCGCAGGACCGTCGCGTCGCGCAGCGCCCGTCCGCGCAGGAGCAGCGGTGCGTCCTCAGCCGGTCCGGACAGGGCCGGCTCCCCGACGACGAAGTCGCCGCACCGTAGGCACCGCCAGCTGACACCGACGGCGGTCCGGGCGGTCAGCCGCTCGGCCAGCGATGTCTCGTCCGGACGGTAGGTGACGTGGCCCTTGCGGGCACACGTCCGCAGCTCCCAGTTCATCCGCGCCATCCACGTCCCACCCGTGTCTCCAGCCCGCCGCGCTTCTTCCCAACCTAGGCTGACACAGCTTGGCGCGAGAACCCGGTCCGTGGCGGGCGGCCGACCCGTGAGCACCCGGGTTGCAACCGACGGGCATGGCGGGTCGCGTGTCCCCGGCGGGGCACGTCGCAGAAGGGGGAGGCGCTGATCTGGGCGTTTCTGTCGGGCAGCTGGTCTTGGAGGCCAGTTTCGAGGTCCGACAGGGTCGACGATGAGCGCATCATCGCCGCTGGCGGCGTCGAGCGCACGTGGGCGCGGCGTGGCATTCACATCGGTGACTGTGATCATGGCGCTGGTGGTTGGTCTGACGTTTTTGTTCGGGTTCGGGAACGTCTGGCTGCTCGCCCTGAGGCTGGGCGTGCCGGTGTATGTGGCGCCGTTGGTGGCGCCGGCGGTGGATCTGTCGGTTCTTGGTCTGTTGATCGCGATTCGTGAGCTTGCGGTGCGTGGTGCGCCTCGTGCGGAGATCCGGCCGGCGCGTCGGTTGCTGGTGTTCGCGGGGTGTCCTTGCCCGGGTCGCGGGTGGATTCGTGGACTGTTCTGGGTGTCGACGACGCCCCGGTCGAACCGGTCGAGCGGTATCTGGCTTATCTGAGCGATATCGAGCGGTCTCCGAACACGGTCAAGGCCTACGCCCACGATCTGAAGGACCACTGGGTCTTTCTGGGGTGGCGGGGGCTGGACTGGCGGGAGGTGCGGCTGGAGGACATCGGCGAGTTCGTGGCCTGGTTGCGGCTGCCGGCGGCAGGCCGGGACGGGCGGGTGGCGGTGCTGTCGTCGGTGGAGCCGGCGGTGTCGGCGTCGACGGTGAACCGGAAGCTGTCGGCGTTGGCCGCGTTCTACGCCTACCAGGTGCGTCATGGCGTGGAGCTGGGCGAGTTGCTGACGACGTGGGGGTCGCCGGGCCGCCGCGGTGGGTGGAAGCCGTTCCTGCATCACGTCGGCAAAGGCAGGCCGCAGCCGCGGCGCGTGATCGCGTTGAAGACCGCGAAGAAGCTGCCTCGGGTCCTGGCGGCGGCCGAGGTGCAGGCTGTGCTGGATTCCTGCACCCGGCTGCGGGACCGTTTCCTGTTCGCTGTTCTCTACGACACCGGGATGCGGGTCGGCGAGGCGCTGGGCCTGCGGCATGATGATATCGACGCGGCCGCCTGCGAGGTCACTGTCGTGGCGCGGGACAACGACAACGGGGCTCGGTCGAAATCCCGGGGGCGGCGGATGGTCCCGGTGAGCGCCGGCCTCGTCCGCCTTTACGCGGACTACCTGCATGGCGAGTACGGGGACCTGGACTCCGACTATGTGTTCGTCAACCTGTTCGCCGAACCGCGTGGGCAGGCGTTGTCCTACCCGGCTTCCTACGATCTGGTGAAAAGGCTACGGAAACGCACCAGGATCGATTTCGACCCACACTGGTACCGGCATACCTATGCCACCCGGCTGCTGCGCGACGGGGTGCCTCTCGAAGTGGTGTCCACTTTACTGGGTCTTCGAAGTTAACCGGGGTGGGCGTGAGGCCCCAGCCAGTTTGGTAACTGTGCGTAATGTTGGCTCGACGTGGCCTGCTGTGACCTGATGTGGCATGCCTCGTGTCGTGACATGAATCGCCCGCAACCCCTGGCGATCTTGGTTGTTCCTGACGCAACCGAGAGGCCACGGAGCTACGGGCTTGGACGATCATACGAATGACGCGACGCGGTTGCTCGACATCGACGGTCTGACGGTGTCGCGCGTCGAGATGCTCGCGGACAGGACACGGCAGGTGTGGCTTGCGACCGCGGACGAGACAGCGCGGGCGTGCCCGGGTTGCGGGGTGTTCGCGCGCAGGGTCAAGGGCGTCGTGACCACTCGGCCGCGTGACCTGCGCTACGGCCCGTCCCCCCTGCGACTGGTGTGGGTCAAACGCCGCTGGTACTGCCAGGAGCCGCTGTGCGCGAAGCGGTCGTTCACCGAGTCGCTGCCGGCGGTGCCGGCGCGGGCACGGTTGACGACCCGGCTACGCGAGCAGGCCGGCCGACTCGTGGTCGACGGGATCTGCGCGACGGTGGTAGCCAGCGCGCGGCACCTTGCGCTGTCCTGGCCGACGGTCATGGACGCGGCGCGCGACGTGGCCGCGCCGTTGACCGACACCGCCTCACCGCCGGTGGACGTGCTCGGGATCGACGAGACCCGCCGAGGCCGGCCGCGCTGGCGGCCCGCGGACCGCGTTCCCACACCGGCGTCCCCCGAACCTGCTGGCGGCGGGCCCGCCGTCCCTGCGCCCGCCGAGACCGTCGAGCCCGACCCGGCGGGTGGCGAGCCGGCGAAGACCCGGGTGCTCGCCGACCGGTGGCATGTCGGATTCACCGACCTGGCCGGCGGGCAGGGCATGCTCGGCCAGGTCGGAGGGCCGCACCGCCGACGACGTCGCGTACTGGCTGGCCAGCCAGACACCGTCCTGGCGCGACCGGATCACCCACGTGGCGATCGACATGTGCACGGTGTTCGTCGCCGCGGTCCGCCGCTACCTGCCGGGCGCCACCCTGGTCGTCGACCACTTCCACGTCGTGAAACTCGCGAACGACGCCGTCACAGAGGCCCGCCGCCGGGTCACCACCCAGCTACGGGGCCGCCGCGGCCGCGACACCGACCCCGAATGGAAGATCCGTAACCTGCTGACCCGCAACCGCGAGAACCTCACCGACCGCCAGCTGACGAAACTGTGGAACACCCTCATCGACCTCGGCGAACCCGGCCAGACGATCCTGACCGCCTGGATCGCCAAGGAAGAACTACGCGCGCTGCTCGCACTCGCCCGCACCCACCCCGCCCGCACCGTGATCGCCTACCGGCTCACCAGGTTCTACACCTGGTGCGCCGACGCCGCCGTCCCCGAACTCGAACGCCTCGCCACCACGATCAGCACCTGGTGGACCTGCATCGAGGCGTTCCCGCACAGCGGCATCACCAACGCCGCCAGCGAAGGCCACAACCGGGTCGTCAAGCTCGACGCCCGCAACGCCTTCGGCTACCGCAACCCCGAAAACCAGCGGCTACGAACACGCTGCGCAACCACCCGCCGAACCCGCAGATGCCTCAACCCCGCTTAACTTCGAAGAGCCAGCATAGAGCCTTTTCAATCTCTGTTTGTCTGATTCTTTCGGCCGTTGAGGATCGCCAATTGACGAATTGAACGGGCACTGGTTCCGGTCGTTCCTGGGGGTGTCCGGGAGGTTCGGTGCCGACCGCGAGGGCTTCCGCGACCTGGTGGCCCAGGTGTGTCTGGGCGAGATCGGGGCGATCTTCGGGTTGGAGGTGTCCGGGCTGGCCCGCTCGTCGGCGGACTTCGCCCGTCTGCTGGAGTTGGCCCGTCTGACGGATGCGCTGCTGGTGGACGCCGACGGTGTCTACGATCTCGCGGACATCAACGACCGCCTCCTGCTCGGGCTGAAGGGCAGTATGTCCGAGTGTGAGCTGCACCTGCTGACGGGCCGGCTGCAGGGCGCGAAACGGGCCGCGGCCGAACGCGGCGAGCTGCGTTTCCCGCTGCCGGTCGGCTACGTCTACGACGACGAGGGTGTCTGCGTGATCGACCCGGATCAGGAGGTGCAGGGGGCCATCCGGGACGTCTTCGCCGCGTTCGCCGCGGGCGGCTCGGCGTTCCAGGTGGTGGCCGCGTTCGTTCGGCGGCGGTTCCCGCTGCGGGCCTATGGGGGGATCTGGGCCGGGCAGTTGCGATGGGGCCGGCTGACGCACTCCNGGGCGCTGGGGGTGTTGTCCAACCCGTGCTATGCGGGCACCTACGTCTACGGCCGGTACGCCACCTGCCGGACGGTGCGCCCGGACGGCACCGTGCACACCGGGGTGCG